>JAFYBD010000049.1 GCA_017540385.1 Lentisphaeria bacterium | reverse complement strand
GCCCGAACAGGGCGGCCTCTGCGCCTCTCCGACCATGGACACCGGCATCCTGACCGCGCTCTTCAAGGCGACCATCGAGAGCTCGAAGCTCCTCAATGACGACCCGGCCTTCCGTGCGAAGATGGAAGAGACCATGAAGAAGTTCCCGCCGTTCAAGATCGGCTCCTGGGGCCAGCTCCGCGAATGGCAGGACGAGGAACGCGACGACAACCCGAACAACAAGCACCGCCACGTCTCCCACCTCTTCACCGTGTTCCCCGGCAACGTGATCCGCGCCAGCGACACCGACCTCTTCAACGCCGCGAAAGTCTCCCTGAACGCACGCGGCGACGACGCCACCGGCTGGAGCATGGGCTGGAAGATCAACCTGTGGGCGCGTCTCCTCGACGGCGACCGCGCATGGCGGCTCGTCAGCAACCTCATCCACCCGAACAAGACCTACAACAACCTCTTCGACGCGCATCCGCCGTTCCAGATCGACGGCAACTTCGGCGGCGCGGCCGGCATGATCGAGATCCTGCTCCAGTCGCAGGAGACCACCGCCGACGGCAAGACCATCATCGACATCCTGCCGTGCCTCCCGAAGGCGCTCCCGCAGGGCAACGTCGCCGGTCTGAAGGCGCGCGGCAACGCCACGGTCGCCATCAGCTGGCAGGGCGGCAAGCTCACGAAGGCCGTCATCTCCGGCCTCACCGGCATCCCGCTCGCGGCACGCTACAACGGCAAGCTCGTCGACCTCACCGGCAAGAAGGACGCGGTCGAACTGACCGCCGACAGCTTCAAATAAGCTCAGCAGACCATACGGCCGTTTCCGAAAGGAGCGGCCGTTTTTTTCTTCTGTCCTCTCACAATCAACGGAAAGATCAGCCCCCATGAAATTCCATTTCCCGTTCACCATGAAGGCCGCCGCGGAAGCCTCCTGCGCCATCGCGGCCGCCGTCCTTTCGTTCCAGGCTCTCGCAGCCGTGAACCCCGCCGTGCAGGATTACGCGCGCCGGGTGGCAGCCGAGGGCATCGTGATGCTCAAAAACGACAACGACGTGCTCCCGCTCGGGAAGGAAGGCCCGGAGAAGGTCGCGTTCTTCGGCATCACGCAGGTCGAGACCTTCCTGGTCGGCTACGGCTCCGGCGGCGACGTGAAGCCGCCGTACCGCGTCACGCTCGCCGACGCCCTCGCGAAAACAGACAAGATCGTGCCGGACCAGGAACTCCTCGACACCTACAAGGCCTGGGCGAAGGCGAATCCGCTTCGCGCGGGCGGCTGGGGCAACTGGCCGTTCTACGCCCCCGAAATGCCCCTCAACGCCGATCAGATCCAGGCCGCGGCCAAGCGCGCCGACACCGCCGTGCTCATGATCGGCCGCGCCGCAGGCGAAGACCGCGAATGCAGACTCGAACCCGGCAGCTATTACCTCACCGACGCCGAGAAGTTCCTCCTGAAGGAAGTCACCGGCGCGTTCAAGAATACCGTCGTGCTGCTGAACGTGGGCAACGTGATCGACATGGCGTGGGTGAAGGACTACAAGATCGACAGCCTCATGTATGTCTGGCAGGGCGGCATGGAGACCGGCAACGCCATCGTGGACGTCCTGACCGGCAAGGAGACGCCGTCCGGCAAGCTCGCGTCCGCCATCGCGGCCACCTACCAGGACTACCCGTCGTCCTCGAGCTTCGGCAACCGCGAGTTCAACAACTACACCGAGGACATCTACGTCGGGTACCGCTACTTCGAGACGTTCGCGCCTGAAAAGGTCCTCTATCCGTTCGGATTCGGCCTCAGCTACACCACGTTCGACATCGTCGACGCGACCGTGAAGAACGGCGACCCGAAGAAGGCCTTCGCGACCATCGAGGTCATCGTGAAGAACACCGGCAAAAAATACGCCGGCCGCGAAGTCGTGCAGGTCTACTGCGGCGCGCCGCAGGGCAAGCTCGGCAAACCCGCGAAAGTCCTCGTCGCCTACGCGAAGACGAACCTGCTCAAACCCGGCGAAACCCAGAAATTCACGTTCACGATCCCGGCCAAGGACTGCGCCTCGTTCGACGACGGCGGCGCGACCGGGCATCAGGCCGCGTGGGTCCTCGAACCCGGCGAATACAAGTTCTACGTCGGCAACAGCAGCCGCGACGCGAAGGATTGCGGCGGCCCGAAACTCGACTCCCTCTTCGTGGTCGAACAGCTCGAGCCCGCGCTCGCCATCGCGTCCGAATCCGTCGCATTCGACCGCATGAAAGCCGTCGAACAGAACGGCAAGCTCGTCCCGGGCACGGAACGCGTCCCGGTCTCGAATGTCGACCTCCCGGCGCGCGTGAAGGAACGCCTCCCGAAGGCCGTAGCGGAAACCGGCGACAAGGGCATCAAGCTCATCGACGTGAAGCAGGGCAAAAACACGCTGGATGAATTCGTCGCCCAGCTCACGCCCACTGAAATGGAAACCCTCCTCCGCGGCGACGGCGGCATGGGAAGCCGGCTCGGCCCCGCGGGCAACGCCTCCGTCTTCGGCGGCACGCTCCAGAGTGTCCGCGACAAGGGCGTTCCGCCCATCCCGACCTGCGACGGCCCCTCCGGCCTGCGTCTCTCCGCGAACGCTTCGCTGCTGCCCATCGGCTCGCTGCTCGCCTGCACGTGGAACAACGACCTGATCGAAGCGATGTATTATCAGGTCGGGCTGGAGATGGAAATGAGCGGCGTCGACTGCATCCTCGGCCCCGGCATGAACATTCACCGCAACCCGCTCTGCGGACGCAACTTCGAGTATTACTCCGAAGACCCGCTCCTCACCGGGCTCATGGCCGCCTCCATGACGAAGGGCGTCCAGAAGGCCGGCGCTTCCACCGTGCCGAAGCACTTCGCGCTGAACAACCAGGAGACCAACCGCAACGCCAACGATTCGCGCTGCTCCGAACGCGCCCTCCGCGAAATCTACCTGCGGGCGTTCGAAATCTGCGTGAAGGTCGGCAAGCCCTACAACATCATGGGCAGCTACAACAAGGTCAACAGCTTCTGGAACTACTACAACTACGACCTCGACACCACCATCCTGCGCGGCCAGTGGGGCTGGACCGGCTCCCTCATGACCGACTGGTGGGCGCGCGAAGGCGCGTCCGACGCGCTTCACGTCCGCAACAACGCATGGCGCGTCCGTTCGCAGATGGACGTGCTGATGCCCGGCGACGGACCCGCCCGCGGCAAAGACAACTCCCTGCTCGAATCCTACAACCAGTGGGTCGCCGCTGGCCGTCCGGACGGCATCGAAGCGGGCATCACGCTCGGCGAAATGCAGCGCAGCGTGAAGAACGTGCTGAACTACGTGATGAACTCCCGCACGTTCCGCAAGGTGCACGGCCTCCCGAACACCTACAAGCCCGGCGAAGACTGGTTCACGATCGCAACGGACGCCAAGTCCGACGTCCCGACCGCCGCAAGCGCCTCCGCGAACGGCGGCAAGTCCGGCGACCTGTTCAAAAACGCCCCGACCGACATCACGGTCAACGGCGAGAAGATCGGGTTCAACCCCGCCGTGACGGCGTACTATCTCCCCGGCGTCGACGCCGCGACCGCGAAGATCGAGGTCACGACGCCCGCCGGAGTCGAGAAGAAGGTCACCGGTGACAATATCGTGAAAATTGCCACCGTCCGAACCGGATCCGGCACGGACGCCCGCGAATACACGATCGACTTCAATGCGGTCCGGAACGGACGGCCCACCCGCGTCATCGAACTCGTCCCGGCTTCGGGCTCAATGATCGACGCGGGCGCGAACGCGGCGGACCTCTCGCAGGGCCTCCTCACGGAAGCCTCGCAGGACGAAGGCGGCGGTCAGGCCATCATCAACGCCAAGGTCGGCGGCGTGGCGCGTTACGCGGTCCACACCGCGAAGGACGGCAAGTACGAGGTCTCCCTGCGCGTGGCAAGCGGCCAGGCGAACATGCTGGCGCAGCTCGCGATCGAGCTGTACGTGGACGGCCAGATCGCCGCGACGTTCAACGCGAACGCCACAGGCGGCGACCAGAAATGGGTCGACACGAAGTCCTACGAAGTCGCGATCCCGCAGGGCTGGCACTCGCTCGAGCTCCGCTGGAAATCCGACGGGCTCAACGTGAGCCGCATCAACATGAAACCGGCGAAGTAAAACCGCCTCATACAGGTTCATTCACGCGCCTCCGCGAATCACCGCGAAGGCGCGTTTTCTGTTCTCCTCAAACCGGGCTCAGAGGAACCCGCAGGACAGCACCTTCACCTCGCCGTCCACGGTGCCCGTCACGAGCCGGAACAGCATGTCCTGCGCGACAGGTTCCCCCTCGCTGTCCTCGCGTTCGAATCCGACCCGCCAGATGAGGTTGCGGACGGCGGGAGTGTCGAGCTCGAACGCGTATTCGTATTCGCGGATCCCGCCGAGCGTGTCCCGGCAGTCCGAACACGTCGCCTTGAAGTCGGCCTCGGTCAGCTTCGACTGCATGGGACCGGGGAGGCTCTTCAGCATGCGAGGATAATCGCCCGCCCGGAACGAGGCGAGGATTTCATCTCCGAGCTCCAGGGAACGTTCGAGCTCCGCGTCCTCCGGGTCTCCCTCAGCATGAGTATGCCCGGACGGCGTGGCGCACGAGGCGAAAACGAGGCAGGCGGCGAGGGCCGCAAAAACTGATTGAAAGCGTTTCACGGTTCGGCCTCCCCTCCGAGCTCGGGCCGGGGCACGCCCGCCGGGATGTCCTGGTCTGGCATGACCGGGCGGATGGCCGACGGCGAACCGCGCGTCTCGGCTTTCGTAGTGTTCCTGAGGCCGGGCTTGTCGGCGGGCGAATCCCATTCGCACTGCGCCATCACGACGAGCTCGGTATTCTTCACGGAGTTCGAAACCGAGCTGAAGAGGTACCCGAGGACCGGGATGTCCATCAGCCACGGCACGCCGGTCCGCGATTCGACCTCCGTCTGCTTGGTCAGGCCGCCGATGACGAACGTGTCCTTGCCGTGCGGCAGGCTCACGGTCTGCTGCAAAACGCCGCCCGAGGTGATCCGCGGCGCGCCGTTGGACTGGAACCCGATGAGGCTGGTGTTCGACAGCGTCACGTCGAAGCGTGTCTCGGCGAGGTTCACGGAGACGTTGTTCACGGTCATGGTGAACCCGAATCCCGTGAACGCTTTGATCTCCTGCGCCTCGCCCTTACCGACCGGGAGCGGGTCGCCCTTGTCGAAGACTTTGTTGATGACCTGGGAGAGCAGTTCGTACGGGCCGACGCCCATGTCGGGCGTGCTGATCGCCTTCGAGACGGCCGCGGAGTCGTCGGAGTACATGAGCTGCGTCGTGCGGGCGAACGTCGCGCCCTCGGTGGCGTTGCGGATGCAGAGTTCGCCGGTGTGCAGGACCTTCGCCCGTCCCCGCGACTCCAGGAAGTCGATGTAGCGCGTGTTCCACTTCGGATTGAAGTTGAAGTAGCTGGTGCGCTCGGAACCGTAGGCGGAGACCGGGCCGTAACCGCCGCTGTAGGCCGACGACCAGTTGTTGCGGTAGCGCCCGCCGACGGAGAAGAAGTCCGCGCCCTCGTTGTTCTTCCACCCCTGGAAGTCGATGCCGATGCGGTCGTCGTTCTCGGTGTCGAGCTCGTAGACCTTGATCTTCAGGCGGACCTGCGGGATCGGAACGTCGAACCTGGAGAGCATGTGGGCGATGTTGTCGCAGGAGTAGTTGCAGACGTCGAAGATGAGCCAGTTCAAGTCGGGGTCGTAAGCCACGATGTCCATGCCCTGCCACAGCTCGGTCACGTCGTTGATGTTCATGCCCACGTTCTCCACGAGCGGCATGAGGTTTCGCGCCGGCACGAACTTCGGCATGTAGATGTACATCTGGTAGCCGTAGTTCAGCGCGCCGAGCGCGGGATCGTCCAGCGTCGCGACGAGCGTGTCAATGCCCATGCCCTCCTCGGAGTCGCTGAACCGGTATTCCTCGGCGCTCACGATGAGGAGCCCGGTGCCGTCGACGTATTTCAGGCACTCCACGGCGGTATTGCTGCCGAGCTGGACGGGCGGATCGTAACCGGGCTGGGCGACGGCCGATCCGAGCGTCGCGGCGCTCTCCGTGGCGACGTACGGCGCGGACGTCGTGTTCGACGGGTACTGCTGCTGGAGCGAGGTATTGCCGACGCGCTTGGTCTGCACCATCTGGCGGAGGTAGTCGCGGAATTCGTACGGGTCGACGTGCTGGAGCAGATAGGTCTTCGTGACCACGCGCGGGTCGTTGTTGTCCCGGATGAAATGCACCACCTTCGTCCCGGAATCCACGTTCACGTTCAGGCGGGCGACGATGCGTGTGGCGTCGTAGCCGCCGGTGTTGTTGAAATTCGAGTCGCGCGGAACCCCCGGGATGTCGGCGGCGGCGAGCGTGATCCCGGCGCAGCACGAAGCCAGCAGGGCAGCGAGGGCGGCGGTTCGGATAGACGGATACAGGGTCATGGCGTGTCCCCCTTTGCTTTTTCGACTTTTCTGAGTTCGCCCGACTGGAAATCGAGTTCGTCGGGGCTGGCGGAATCGAGCATTTCGGCGGTCACGGTCAGGTACACGCGCGTGGACTCGATCCCGGTGGTCACGGTGCCGAAGACGTACTTCAGGATCGGGATGCGGCAGAGCCACGGGACGCCGATCACCTGTTCCACCTCCTGCTCCTTGTCCCACTGGCCGAGCACGACCTCCTCGTTCAGCGGGATCAGCACGTCGCCTGCGATTTCGCTGGTCTCGACGAGCTCGCTTCCGTCCCCGGCGCGCTCGACCACGTCGGCGGATTTGGCCGTGTAGCCGAAGAAGAGCGTGCCGTTCATGCCGGCGTAGACGCCGGGCTTGTAGTTGTCCACGGAGAACGCCTCGGACGCGGGGTATCCGGCCTGGGATTCGCCGTAGTGGAGGTTCACGATCGGCGCGTCCACCTGGAGCGAGAGCTCCGCGAAACCGTCCGACAGCTCGGGCTGGTCGGCGACCACGCTCATCGCGTCGTTGTCGCTCTTCACGATGTTCTGGTACTGCGGATTGAACTGCAGGGAATAACTGCGCGAGTCGGAGTTGGACACGGTGAGCGACGCGGTGTTCGTGATCTTCGCATCGCCGCGCTGGGCGAGGAGCCGGATGAAGCTCGCGTCGAACTGAGGAGCGGCGAAGAAACCGCCGACCGGACCGGTGATGGTATTCAGGGCGGCCGTCCCCGCCGAAGTCACATTGATCACGTCGAACCCGACCTGGAAGATGTTCATGCCGGGGCCGTTCTTCCACGCGAGATACTCGATCCCGAGGTCGCGGAACGTGCTCTCGCGGACTTCGTAGAGCTGGAATGTGAGCGTGATCTGCGGCGCCGGGCGGTCGAGGTAGCCGAGGAACTGGTAGACGTACTGCGTGTTCGAGCTGTTGTCCTTCCAGTAGATCTGGTTCGAATTGCGGTCCCAGGCGTACACGCTGCCGTACACGCCCTCGCCAATCACGGAATCCACCAGCACGTCCAGAAGCGCCTGCCCGGAACGGTATTTCGGGCGGTAGACTGCGCGCGTGATGCCCGTGCCCTTCACGATGTCGCCGGGCGTTTTTCCGTCCAGCAGGACGTCCCGGTCGGCCTTCGCGACGAAATCGTCCACGTACGGGATCATGGCCGCCGGGCAGGTGACCGTGAGCATCTGGGAATTGTCCGGGCCGTACTCGACGCAGCCGACGCTCGAGTTCATGTTGTACCGCATCACGATGCCCATCACGAACGGCGTTATGTCGTTCGCCTGGATATACTTCAGGCGGTAGATCTTCGACACCATGTAGTCCTGTGCGTCGTCCTGCACGAACCGCAGGGTCTGGGTGGCGGCGTCCTCCGTGCCGGCAGTGCCTCCGTCCGCCCCGGAAAGCCCCGGAACGGCGGTCAGCGCGAGCATCGGAATCAGCCAGGCGTGTTTCAGCATGGTTCTCCCTCCTTTTTGATGAATGTCGGCGGCCCCGCTCGTGACGCGGAAAACCGCTCCGATTACTATACAGCCGAAACGCCGGATGTCAACCATGCGAAACTCTGTGCGCGAGGACGAAAAATCGGCGAATCTTTCCGTTTCCGGGCTTGATGTTGCGGAAAAGCACGGTATATTACCAAATAGCAACACCATAGGAGACCGGAATCATGAAGAAAACCATCGAGGACCTGCTCATCCTGCAGGCGGAAGACCTCCGCATCCGGGAGCTGAAGACGCGTCTCGCCGCCATCCCCGGCGAACGCGCCAGGCTCGTCGCCGAATTCGAGGTCGTGAAAAAAGGGCTGGAGAAAGCAAAACAGCACAAGCTGAAAGTGGAGCAGGCCGTGAAACAGCAGGCCGCCGCGACCGCTTCGGCGCAGGAAAACCTGCGCGCGCTCATGATTAAATCCGCCTCGGTCAAGAAGATCAACGAATACAACGCCATCCTCGCGGAAATCGACGCGGCGAAGAAGACAATCTCCGACTCCGAAACCCGCGAAATCGAGCTCATGGACGAACAGGAAAATTCCGAAAAACTCCTCGCGAAGGCGGAACGTTCCTACCGCGCCACAGGACGCACCGTCCAGGGCGAGGTCCGCGAACTCGATGCGCTGAAGGAAACCATCATGAAGGAAGTCATCGAACGCGAGAAGAAGTCCGCGGCCCTCGCACAGAACGTCTCTCAGGCGCTGCTCTCGCCCTATCGCCGGATGCTGGCCTCCGGCAAGGGCAGCCCGGTCGGCACGATCCACGACGGTAACTGCTCCAACTGCAACATGAAGAATTCGCCTCAGACCGCGATGGAAGCCGCCCATGGCAATCTCGTGAACTGTGAATACTGCTCGTATTTCCTGTACGACCCGGACGCGAAGGACTGATCCGGGAAGCCCGGCGCGACCTCATCTATTTTCTGCAATATTGTAGTCCCCGACTTGAAAAATCCGGGGCACGTACTATATTATTCTATGCGTTTGTTTTTTTAATAATCTAAAATACTCCAGAAAGGCTCTGCCCGGACATGCGAAAACCAAGTGATGTCGATTTCCCGTTCTTGTGGAACATCTTCAAACGCCGTTACCAGTATGTGATCGCGTTCGGCGTCTTCTGCGCCGCAATCACGTTCGTTTACCTCAAGTTCATCGAGAAACCGGTCTACCGCGTCGATTTCTCGCTCTTCGCCTGGGATTATGCCGGGACCAACGAAGACCCGCTCACCCCGGCAGCCACACAGACCACCCAGCTCCAGGCAGCGAACACCATCGACCGCGAACTCATCGTGGCGGACAAGATGCTGAACGACTACGAGAAACTCATGGACACCCATTCCGTGAAAGACCTCGTGAAGGACAAACTCCGCCTGGAATACCCCGAGCTCACGCTCGAGGAGATCCCCTACCGCCGTCAGATCACGCTGAGCCGCAAGACTCACTTCATCGACTGCTCGTTCTTCTCCACCTCGAAGGAAATGGCGATGGCGGCCGCCACGGTCACCAATGAAGTCTTCCTCGACGTCATCAAGAACAAGCTCGGCATCTCCAAGCTCAAAAACATCGACCCGCCCCTGGCACAGGAACGTCCCGTGAGCAACCGCCCGGTCTTCAAGGCCGGCGTGGCGTTCATCTTCTCCTCGGCATTCCTCTTCGGCATCTTCACGCTCTACGCCATGCTGCGCGACCACATCACCTCGACCGACCAGATCACGAAGGAACTCCAGATCCCGCTGCTCGGCACCATGGTCCGCCTGAAACGCCGCAAAGCCTACCGCAACGAGAAAAAGATGAACGTGGCCCTGAACGACAAGACCACGTACAACTTCAACAGCTTCTACGAGGACTTCCAGATCCTCCTCACCAACCTCCAGTATTCCCGCCCGAAGAAGGATTCCGCGCACGTCATCATGGTCACCAGCTCCACGCCGCACGAAGGCAAGACGCTGCTCTCCAGCTATCTCTCGCTGCTCCTCGCGGAAAAGGACAAACGCGTGCTCATGATTCACGCAGACATCCGCAAGGGCGACTCCGCCGACTACTTCGGACTCGCGCACTCCGTGGGTCTGGTCGACTACATCGTCGGCAAGAAGACGTTTGAAGAGGTCGTCCACCGGAACGTGAACGGCACCAAGCTCGACGTGATCCCGCCCGGACCGATCCCGCCGAACCCGCTGCGCCTGATCGAAGTCTTCGCCGACAGCGGATTCGTGCAGGAGAAGGCCAAGGAATACGACTACGTCATCATCGATACGCCGCCCGCCACGATCCTGGCCGACGCCCTCGTGCTCGGCAAACTGGTCGACGACATCATCGTCGTGGTCAACGCCCGCAAGACCTCGCTCGGCTCCCTCAAGCTCCTTGTCGACCGTCTGAAGGAACTCAAGCTCAACATCTCCGGCATCATCCTGAACCAGTTCGCTCAGTCCTCCGGGGCCTACGGATACGGCTATGGCTACGGATACGGCTATGGCTACGGATATGGAAAAGGCTATGGCTACGGCAAGGGCTACGGATACGGCAGCTACGGGTACGGCTATGGTTACGGATATGGTTACGGCTACGGATACAGCCATCAGTCCAAGTCCCGGAAGAAGAAGAAAGGCAAGAAGGAACCCGAACCCGTCCTCACCAAAGAGGAAAGCTCGATCGCCCTCATGTCGCCTGCCGCTCCGCCGGACGAAAACGCAACCGGAGAGGGCACGGATCAAAAATAACACCGCCGGACTTTCGGAGGCCGCATCATGATCGATATTCATTGCCACATACTGCCGGGCGTCCCCGGAGACGACGGATCGCCGGATCTGGACGAGACGATGAAGATGTTCGAGCTCGCGAGAGCCGACGGCATCGATACCATCATCTGCACTCCGCACGGCAAACAGCCGGCAGGCGACCAGATCAAGCGCATGGACGAGATCCGCGCCGCGACCGAAGCGAAAGCCGCCGAATTCGGAATCAAGCTCCTCCGCGGACTGGAATACAATCTACCGCAGCTCTTCCAGGTGGACTCCAACGGCGTCGGCCTCGCCGGGACGTCGTTCATGCTGATCGACTTCGTCCGCAGCAGGATGGACTCCTCCGTGGACGCGATCAGCCGTTCGACCCACTCCGCCGGGTTCCACCCCATCTGCGCGCACCCGGAACGTCTCTTCCAGAGCTGGGAACAGGTCCGGCACATCTACAATACCGGCTACACGATGCAGCTCACGGCCGCCTCGATCGTGGGCGATTTCGGCCACATGTGCCAGCGCTTCTCGCTCGCGCTCCTGGACCACGGCCTCTGCCACTACATCGCCTCCGACGCTCATTCCACCTCGCGCGCGTTCCGTCAGACCGCCTGCAAGGAGTTCATCACGGAGCATTACGGCGAGGAGACCGCCAACATCCTCTTCGAGGAGAATCCGAAGCGTCTGCTCGCGAATCAGATGCCGCTGGAAATCCCCGTCGTCAGCGACGATTACGACGAGGACCTGCCGAAGAATCCCCTGCTCCGGTCCCTGTACCGGTTCTTCCTCCGCCGTCACCGCGACGAAGACGACGAAGACTGAGCTAAAACCCATTCACGATTGAGCGGACAGGGCGCCGCAAGAGCAAACGCCGGAATCCGCATGGAGACCCCGGAACCATGAAACTGCGCCTCGCCACCGTCCTTTCCCTCGCATTTCTCCTCATCGCATCTTCGGCCGCCCTTATGGCCGCACCGAAAGCGCCCGGATACGCCATCGTAGTCCCGGCGAACCATCCCGAACTCGATCCTGCCGTCCGCGCACTTCAGACCCGGCACGCCGCGCTCGGTCCGAAAGTGCTGACTTATCAGACCGACGTCCGCGAGGTCCTGCCCGGATTACAGGAAATGCTCCCGTACTACACCTGCTTCGTGACGCCGAAGGAGCTCGCCGGACGCCAGTTCACCGGCGTCGTCTCCCGCATGGCGCGCGAGATTCTGCCCGATCCCTACGTCGACACGTTCTGGGGCATCATCACCGGCTACGACGCGGACGACATCAAACGCGTCGCGGGGTTCAAGGGCCCGCTGAACATCACGGACGCGCTCGACATGGTCGGCGGATTCCACCACTCGCTCATGAAGCGCTGCTACAGCTTCGACGAAGGGCAGGAGGACAACCTCCGCGTCACCGATCCCTCGAAGAAGATGGACAACAAGCGCACCCGGATCGACAAGGATTTCACACAGGAATTCCTCAAGCTCGTGAAGGGCGGCGGATTCCAGATCATGATGACCTCCGGCCACGCCTCCGAACACGACTGGGCCAGCGGCTACCTGAGCCCGAACATGTACCTCATCGACCGCAAGGGCTCCCTCGCGGCGCGCGACACGAAGGGCCGCGTGACCGAATTCAAGGACATGACCCCGAAAATCTGGTGCGCCGCGGGCAACTGCCTGATCGGAAACATCCCGCACGGCGAAGACTCCTGCATGGCCACCGCCATGATCCATTCGTTCGGCGTGTACCAGCTGATGGGCTACACGATCGAGACGTGGTTCGGACGGCAGGGCTGGACGGCCCAGGGCATGCTGACCGACTATCCCGGCTACTACTCGTTCAACGAGTCGTTCCACTTCACGAACTCCTGGATCGTGGAGAACCTCGTGAAGCGCGACCTGAACCACATCACGCTCGACACCTCCGACTACGACACGTTCCAGCGCACGGCGTCGCGTTCTCTCCGCGGCGTCCGTTTCAAGAGCGCCGACGACCAGCAGGAATCGCTGGGACTGCTCTACGACCGCGACGTGGTGGCGTTCTACGGCGATCCGGCCATGCGCGCCGCCATCGACCCGAAGACCGGCCAGACGCTGAAACTGGAGCGTTCCATGGATTCGAAAGGCGTCCTGACGCTGAAGCTGACGGCCCTGAAGGAAGACCAGTGGAAGGAACAGGGCGTGTACCTCCCCTACGGCACCGTGCTCGCATCGCCCGAGATCGTCTCCAAGTCTTTTGACGCCGACGTCATCACAACCGCGACATTCGCCTGCGTGAAGCTGAAAGGGCCGTTCAAGAAGGGCGACGTCGTCACGCTCGCCGTCCGCGACGCGAAATCGGGTGCGGCCGTCCCCAATCCCTCCGCGCAAACGCTCCGCAAGGCGCTCTCCGGGCTGCCCTCGGGAACCACCGGGGCCGCCGGACTCTCCACCCGGCTCGAACGCGCCCTCGCCCGCATCCCGCAGGACAAGCTCGACGCCCTCGCCGTATTCGCCTCGACTCCGCCCGAAGGCCCCTATGTGGCGGCGCTTCTGGCGGAGATGCCCGAATGTGACTATGCGGACGTCAATCCCGTCCATCTGCTGCAGCATGTCCGCTACGCGCTGAAGGCCCGGTCCGAAATCCCGTGGAAAGATCAGATTTCCGAGGACCTCTTCCTGCGCTACATCCTGCCGTACTGGGGCGTGAACGAGAAACGCGACCCCTGGCGCAAGTTCTTCTACGACAAATTCATGCCCGAAGTCCGCGAGCTGAAGACCCCGAGCGAGGCCGTCAAATACCTGAACGACCACGTATTCAAGGAGCTGAACGTGACCTACGACGCGGTCAAGCGCCCGAAGGCCGACCAGTCCGCCATGGAATCCATCGAAGCGTCCTACGCCTCCTGCACCGGGCTCTCCGTGATCCTCCTCGACGCCTGCCGCGCATGCGGCATCCCGGCGCGTTTCACCGGCTGTCCCCAGTGGACCGACCGTTCCGGCAATCACTCCTGGATCGAATTCTGGGACGGCCAATGGATTTACGAGGGCGCGTCCTCCAGCGACCCGCGGAACCGCTCCTGGGTCGGCGACAAGGTGAAGGAAGCCACCGAGGATTCCCTGGTCGGCGGCGTGTGGGCGGTCACGACCGAACCCCAGGCCGACGGCGCGTTCTTCGTGCTGCCGTGGAGGCCGTCCGACCGGTCGTATCCGGCGGTACCCCTGCGGGCGTTCTACCTCGACAAAGGAATGTTGTCCTTCGACCTCTCGCGTTTCCGCGCGGAGAAGGCCCCTGTGTGGCTGTATTACAAGGGCGAGCCCTGGTACCGCCTGGCTCCGCCCATCGCCGACAGCATCGACCTGCCGGCATCGGTCATCGCGGACATGACGGTCCGGCTGGAATCCGACCGTTCGGGCAAGCTCACGCCCCTGCGGAAAAACTGATCCCCCTCCCCTCCTCAAATCTGTTTGGAAAAACGCCCCTGCGCGGCCTTTACTGCGCCGGGATCATGCCGCGCCGCAGGATGTCCGCCGCGCAGTCCAGCGCCGCCCCGACGGCCCGGTCCATATCCCAATACTGGTAACTGCCCAGCCGGCCGCCGAAGACGACGTTCGGGCACGTCTCCGCGAGCTTGCGGTATTCGGCGAGGAGCGCCTTGTTCTTCGCATCGTTGACCGGATAATACGCCTCTTTGCCGGGCGCGTAGGCGTCGGGATACTCGCGGCAGATCACGGTCCTGCCGGACGCGAAAACGTCGCGGCGTTCCGGGTGGTAATGTTTGAACTCGTGGATCCGGGTATAAGGGACCGATTCGTCGCCGTAGTTCATCACGGAGATACCCTGGAAGTCGCTCGTATCCAGCGTTTCCCATTCGAATTTCAGGCTTCGCCAGGAAAGCGGCCCCAGGCGGTAGCCGAAGAATTCGTCGATCATGCCGGTGTACACGACCGGAGTCGACGACGGTATTTCCGGCCTCAGATCGAAGAAATCCGTGTTCAGGCGCAGTTCGATGTTCGGATGCTCCAGGATGCGGCGGAACATCCGGTCGTAGCCGTCCAGCGGGACGCCCTGATGCGGGTCGTTGAAATAGTCGGTGTTGAAATTCAGGCGCACGGGCAGACGCGTGATAATGGACTCCGGGAGTTCCGAGGGGGATTTTCCCCACTGTTTTTTCGTATATCCGTAGATAAATGTCCGGTAGAGTTTTTCGCCGATCAGCGAAACCGCCTTTTCCTCCAGATTCGACGGACTGTCTATTCCGGATTTCCGAATCTCCTCGTCCAGAAATGCTTTCGCCTCGTCCGGCGTAAAGTCGCGTCCGAAGAAATCGCAGAGCGTCTTCAGGTTCATCGGCATGAAATACACGCGGCCGCCTGTACGGATGGCGACATGGTGGCGGTACGGCGTAAACTCCGTGAAACGAAGCAGATAGCGGTAGACCTCCTCGTCGGAAGTATGGAAGATATGGGAGCCGTAGGTGTGACATTCGATCCCCGTGACCGGATCGATGCGGGATGCGGAGTTCCCGCCGACGGTCGGCCGTTTGTCTATTGCCAGGACGCGATGCCCCGCCGAAGCGAGGCGTTCCGCCACGACGGAACCGAAGACGCCGCACCCGGCCACGATGATTCTGCTGTCAGTCATTGATCCATGATCCCTTCCGATGCTCCGCCGCATGGCGCGGCGCGCTCCAATAATATACCATGTCCCGGGCGGATTGCAAACGGAGAATCACGGCGGGACGGATGTTTTCGGCTGCGGCTGGGCGGGTCATGCGCGGTCAGGACTTCTTGAGCACGCTCGGGGGGAACCCGATCTGCTGGTGGAACTGTTTGGAGAAGAAGAACTGGTTCTTGTAGCCGAGGCGTTCGGCGGTCTCCTTCACGCTCATGCCGGAGGAGAGCATGTTCACGGCCTTCTCCATCTTGCACTGGATCTGGTACTGGCCGATGCTGTAGCCGTTGATCATCTGGAAGTGGCGCCGGAGCGAGGGATAGCTGAAGGGGATGCTCTTCAGGAGCTCGGGAAGCGGGCTGGAACTCTTGATGTTGGACTGGATGATCTCCTTCACGGAGTCGGATATCTCGTCGGAGAAGCCCTTCACGCGGCTGTCCAGGATGGCGGTCAGGAGCTTGACTGCGCGGAGCGCGATGCGCGATTCGTCGCAGGCCGTGCGCAGGAAGGCGAGGAAATCGTAGCACTGGTTCAGCAGTTCCAGCGAGAGCTCGATGTCGCGGACGGGTCCCTGCGAGTCCAGCGCGAAGAGGTGCCGGCACATGGAGCGCACCCAGGAATCGTCCTGCCCGGGCATGTTCTTCAGCTTCAGGTAACCCGGGCAGTTCGCCTGCGTGTAGTCCAGGAAGGCGTCGTGCGGCTCGCCCCCGAGCGTGTTCTTCATGAAGTGGAACGCGAGGTAGAATTCGAGCCAGTTGCTGTTCGGGTCGATG
>JAFYBD010000048.1 GCA_017540385.1 Lentisphaeria bacterium | reverse complement strand
GGAGATCGACGCGATCACCGATTTCGGCCGCGCCGCCCAGATACGCCTCGCCGCCCTGATCGACCGCGGCCAGCGCGAATTCCCCATCCACGCCGACTACGTGGGCATGAAGGTCTCCGTCGGCGCGGAGTGGCGCGTGTGCATGGACTGGGTGGAGTGCAGCGGCTCCGACTGTGTTTTCAAGGTCAAAAAACAATAAGGACCCCCCGATATGGATTTCCAATGGACGAAAAAAGATCTGCTTGATCTGTACGACCTCTCGCGGGACGAGATCCTCCACATCCTGAACACCGCCGAGGAGTTCAAGAAGGTCTCGCAGCGAAACGTCAAGAAGGTGCCGGCGCTCCGCGGCCGCACCGTGGTCAACCTCTTCGTCGAGCCCAGTACGCGCACCCGCGTGTCGTTCGAGCTCGCCGAACAGCGTCTGAGCGCGGACATCATCAACATGAACGCGGACGTGAGCAGTTTCCGCAAGGGCGAAACCCTGCTCGACACACTGAAGAACATCCAGGCGCTCCAGGCCGACATCGTGGTCATGCGCCACCAGGCCACCGGCGCGCCGAACTTCCTCGCCCGCGAGCTGAACATGGGCGTGGTGAACGCCGGCGACGGAGCCCACAGCCATCCCACGCAGGCCCTGCTCGACATCTTCACCATCCGCGAGAAAAAAGGCCGCATCGAGGGTCTGAACGTTGTCATCGTGGGCGACATCCTCCACAGCCGCGTGGCCCGCAGCAACGTCTGGGGACTGCTCAAGCTCGGCGCGAACGTCACCTTCGCCGGTCCCGCCACACTCGTCCCGCGCGAATTCGAGAAGATCGGCGTCCGCGTGTGCCACAACCTGAAGGACGCGCTCGCCGAAGCCGACGTGGTGAACCTGCTCCGCATCCAGCTCGAACGCCAGCAGCGGGGCTATTTCCCCAGCCTCGGCGAATACTCCCGCTTCTTCGGCATCCACCCTGAGACGCTCCGCTACATCAAGCGCGACGCCCTCATCATGCACCCCGGCCCCATCAACCGCGGCGTCGAGATCGACTCCGCCGTCGCCGACGGGCCCCAGTCCGTCATCCTCGAACAAGTCACCAACGGCCTCGCGGTACGCATGGCCGTACTCTTCCTCGTAGCGGGGTGCCTGAAATGAAGAAAAACAACTCCTGGATCCTCAAGGGCGGACGCATCATCGACCCCGCCAACCACATCGACCGTATCGGCGACCTCTGGATTCGCGACGGCCGCATCGTCGAACCCGATTCCTTCGACCCGGCCCTCGCCGAAACCGTGAACCTCCACGGCCTCGTCGTCGCCCCCGGCCTCATCGACATGCACGTACACCTGCGCCAGCCCGGCAACACCGACGCGGAGACCATCCGCACCGGCACCATGGCCGCTGCGGCGGGCGGCTTCACCTCCATCGTCGCCATGCCGAACACCTCCCCGTGCGCCGACAATGCCGCTACCATCCAGTACATCAAGGAATTCGCGGCCCGCGAAGGCGTCGTGAAGGTCCTCCCCTCCGGCGCGCTCAGCGTGGGCCGCAAAGGCGAGGAAATGTCCCCCGTCGGCAGTCTGAAGGCCGCCGGAGTCGTCGCCCTCACCGACGACGGGTCCTGCATCCAGAACAACGAGCTCATGCGCCATGTGGTCGAATACGCCGGTAACTTCGGGCTCCCCGTGCTCGAACACTGCGAAGACAAGTTCCTCGCCGGGGACGGCGTGATGCACGAGGGCTACTGGTCCGTGCTCCTCGGCATGAAGGCCATGCCGGCCGCAGCAGAGGAAGTCATCGTGGCGCGCGACATCATCCTCTCCCGCCTCGCCTCCTGGAAGATCCACATCCAGCACGTCAGCTCCGCGCAGTCCGTGAAGATGATCCGCGCCGCGCAGGCCGACGGCGTGCGAATCTCCGCCGAAGCCACCCCGCACCACATCGCGCTCACCGACGTCGAGATCAAGAAGTTCGACACGAACTACAAGATGAACCCGCCCCTGCGCTCCGAGGAGGACCGCATGGCCGTGATCGAAGGCCTTCAGGACGGCACCATCGCCGTGATCGCCACCGACCACGCGCCCCACACGCAGACCGCCAAGCTCGTCGAATTCGACCACGCCCCCTTCGGCATCATCGGACTCGAGACCGCCGTCCCCGTCGCCCTCACCGAGCTCTACCACAAGAACTACCTCTCGCTCTCCCAGGTCATCTCCAAGTTCACGGTCGGCCCGGCCTCCATCCTCGGGATCGACGCCGGCACGCTCTCCGTCGGCGCGGCCGCCGACGTGACGATCATCGACCCGGACTGCGAGTACATCGTGGACGTGAACGACTTCTACTCGAAGTCCCGCAACACACCGTTCAACGGCTATGCCGCGAAGGGCCGCACCATGGCCACGTTCGTCGACGGCGTCTGCATCTTCTCGCTCCTGAAGGAGTCCGAACCCGAAGACGAGGAGTCGAAATGAACTTCGACATGCACGGTTTCGCGGCCATCCTCGCAGAACGCCTCCCGGTCCGTTCGGATTCGCCCGAAGGCACCGAGGCCGCCGCGGCCGCGATCGCGCGTCAGCTCCCGCCCGGCACAGTCATCGCGCTCCACGGCACGCTGGGCGCGGGCAAGACCGTCTTCGCGCGCGGATTCGCGCGTGCCCTCGGCATCGTCGAACCCGTCAGCAGTCCCACCGTCACGCTCGTCCAGGAGTACCCCTTCCCCGGGGGCGTCCTCTACCACCTCGACCTGTACCGCATCGACAACTCCGCGAACGCCCTCGCGTTCGGGGTCGACGAGTACCTCTACGACCCCAGGGCGTACACACTGGTCGAATGGCCCGAACGCATCATGGACATCCTCCCGCCCGACACGCTTCACCTCCATCTCCGTCCCCTCATGGGGCAGAACCAGCGCGAGATCGCACTCGCAGGCATCTGAACCATCCAGCCCAGGACATTTGAACCGATCATGAAAAGCATCGTCATCGAAGGCCCGGCCACAGTTTCCGGCGTGGTCACCCCCGGCGGCAACAAGAATGCCGCGCTCCCCATCATCGCCGCCGCCATCCTCACCCGCGACGAAGTCGTCATCCACAACATGCCGAAGATCCTCGACGTCGAGGTCATGCTCGAACTCGCCATGGAGCTCGGCGCTTCCGTGAAGCGCGAAGGCTCCACCGTCGTCATCCACGCACATGACGTCGACTCCTCCGCCCTCTCCCCGAAGAAATGCGCCGCGCTCCGCGCTTCCTTCATCTTCGGCGGCGCCGTGGCCGCACGCTGCGGCGAATCCATGATCGGGCTTCCCGGCGGAGACTTCATCGGCCGCAGACGTCTCGACTCCCATTTCTACGGGCTCGAGAAACTCGGCATCACGAAGACATTCGACCCCGAATCAGCCGTCGTGCATTTCGAGGTGAAGAAGGGCGGCCTGACCGGATCCGACATTTTCCTGGACGAGGCCAGCGTGACCGCCACCGAACACATCCTGATCGCCTCCGTGCTGGCGAAGGGAAAGACCGTCATCCGCAACGCCGCGGCGGAACCCCACGTCCAGCAGCTCGCGGAGTTCCTGAACCTCATGGGCGCGAAGATCACCGGACTGGACTCCAATACGCTCTTCATCGAGGGCGTCTCCGAACTCCACGGCACGGAGTTCACGCTCGATTCCGACCACATCGAGGCCGCCAGCTTCCTCGCCATGGCCGCGGCCACCGGCGGCGGACTCGAGATCACAGGCAAGCTCCCCCCCTCCCACTACTGGATGGCCAAACGCGTCTACGAGAAGTTCAACATCAAGTTCCGTTTCTACCGCGACCACATCATCCTGAAGCCGGGGCAGAATCTCCGCGTGCAGAACGATTTCGGCAGCGCCATCCCGACCATCTCCGACGGTCCCTGGCCGCAGTTCCCCAGCGACATGATGAGCTGCATGATCGTGGCCGCCACCCAGGCGCGCGGCACGTGCCTGTTCTTCGAGAAGATGTTCGAGAGCCGCATCTATTTCGTCGACCGCCTGATCTCCATGGGCGCGAACGCCATCGTCTGCGACCCCCACCGCGTGGTGATCTCCGGCCCGTGCCAGCTTCACGGCGGCGAGATGTCCAGCCCGGACATCCGCGCAGGCATGGCCATGATCGTGGCCGCGACCATCGCCTCCGGCCGCTCCGTGATCCACAACGCCGACATGATCTTCCGCGGGTACGAAAACCTCCTCGAGAAGCTCCATTCGCTCTCCGTGAACGCCACGCTGCAGGAGACCTGACCCCATGGCAGCATCCAGACAACAGCGCCGTTTCGCGCACCCCGAACGCAGTAAATTTGATGCTTCCCCCCGCGACCCGGAGCAGCGCCCCCGCGCCAATCACAAGCCCGACGAGGCCCCCGAATACCTCTTCCAGCACGCCGTGCTCCTCGCGGCGGCAAACGCACAGCTCGACGACAAGCTCGACGCCGCGCGTCCGCACGAACTCCTCGCCCCGCTCGACTACGAGGACGAATGTCGCATCAAGACCGATGCCGTCCGGGCGTTCTGGACCGTCCGCGGCCTCCCCTCCGGCCTCGTCCCCCGGATCATCCCATCCCCCGTCCCCAGGGGCTACCGCGCGACCTCCAAACGCCGCGTGTACGT
>JAFYBD010000047.1 GCA_017540385.1 Lentisphaeria bacterium | reverse complement strand
CTGGAGATTTCGCTCCTCGTCTTCCTGGTCTCCCTGATCCAGTATCTCCGCGCATCCACGCTGCCGAAAGGCGTCGTCTTCCGGAACGTCATCACGATCATGGTCTACTCGACGTTTCCCGCGCAGATCTTCGCCACGCTCTTCGACGCGGCGGGCGGCGGACGATTCATCTCGTTCCAGCTGCTTTTCCTCTTCGTCTTTTTCTTCTACCAGTTGTTCGCGTTCCGTACCGTCCTGAAGAAACTCAATCCCCAGCTCGGGTCGAAGGATCAGGACGGGTTCGACGACGACTTCTAACCCATGCAAACCCCGAAAGCGAGCAGACGTCATGGACGCTAAATATGAACATTGCCGGATTCAGAACTGGTATCCGCGCCTTTCCGTTTACTCCCTCCCGACCAACTTCGTCTTCCTGATGGACATCGAGATCCAGGCGCTTCAGACCGGCGACACCGAATCCGGTATCGCAAAGGGCGTCGTCGACCGCCTGGCCAGCGCCATGAGCAAATTCCCGTTCACGCGGTTCGTCGGCACCGACCTCGTCGCCCCCACCGACACCATCCGGTTCGAGGAGAAACGCGGCGCGGTTCGTTCCGCCACGAGCGCGTGGTATTTCCTGACCCAAAGCGCCAAGGTGCGCAACGCCGCCATGAACGGCGCGGTCTCCGCCCTCTGCGTGCGGCCGTTCCGCCGCATGGACGCGGCGCGCGAATTCCGCCTCTTCGTGAAGAACGGCAAACTCCGCGCGATGAGCCAGTACTGGATGACGCGCCACTATCCCCGCCTGGAGAAGTCGCGCGAGAAATACTGGACCCTCGCGGTCGACTTCATCGACAAGAATTTCTGGGTGCTGCCGGAGCAGGACCTCGCCATCGACATCTATTTCACCTCGAAGGACGAGATCCTGGTGATCGACCTCAACCCCTTCGGCGAACCCACCGACCCCCTGATGCTGAACTCCTGGAATCAGGATTGGCAGAATTCCATGGGGCTGAAGCTCATCCCGTCTCCGACCGCCATCTCCGGCGACATCAACGTCTCCTTCTGAGCGACCGTTCCGGGGCTCTCCCGGTCCGGCTCGTTGAACATAAACGATTTTGGAACCATAACAAACAGAACAAAAAAACAAACCGTCCGGGCCCCGCGGCAACATTCGGGCCGCCCCGGACCAGCTCAAAACAGGAAAGGTTCTGCTCATGAAACGCTCCGATTTAGCTACTCTCTGCACGCTGCTCTTCCTTCTGCTCCTGTCCGGGACCGCCAGCGCAACCGAAGTTTACGATTTCAATACCGGATGGATGTTCTTCAACTCCGACAAACAGCTCCTGCCCAGGGATTTCAAGGAACACCGGTCCGTCTGGGGCGGCGCGAAAGCCGCCACTTCGGACGTCGTCTGGCCGTTCACCGGATTCCATTACAACGAAGAGAACTTCCGCCCCGTCGATCTGCCCCACGACTGGTCCGTCGAGGACGGGTTCTACCCCGAGGAGAACGACGAGCAGGGCTACCGCAGGCGCGGCTGGGGATACTACCGCAAGCGCTTCTTCGTGCCGTCCTCGTGGAAAACCAAACACGTGGAACTCCAGTTCGAGGGCATCGCGACCTATTCCACGTTCTGGCTCAACCAGTCGCTCTTCCACCACAACTACAGCGGATACAACACGATCACGATGGACATCACGCCGATGCTCCAGTACGGCCGCGACAACATCCTCGCGATCGAGGTCAATGCCGCAGTCTTCGAGGGCTGGTGGTACGAGGGCGCGGGCATTTACCGCAACGCGAAGCTCATCGTCAGCGATCCCGTGCGCATCCCCGAGGACGACGGCATCAATGTCAATGCCGAGATCAAGCTCGACGGATGGATCGTCAGCGGCTACGTCAACGTTCTCAACGATTCGGATCGCAACATCTCCCCCTCGGTCGACATCGAGATCATCGACCCCGACGGGAAAAAGGTCGAGACCAAACGCGTCGTGCCGGCCATCACCGAGCACACCACAGAGAAGATCCCGTTCTCGTTCCGCGTGGCCTCGCCCCGCCAGTGGTCCCCGGAGACCCCGGACCTTTACCAGCTGAAGGTCTCGATCAAGAACCAGTCCCGCGTGCTGGAAGAGAAGAGCGAGACCTTCGGGTTCCGCGTCTTCGCGTTCCATTTCTCCACCGGATTCTCGCTCAACGGCAAGCAGATCAAGCTCAAGGGCGTCTGCAACCATCAGGACCACGCGGGCGTCGGCGCGGCAGTCCCGGCCTCCATTGAGGAATTCCGCATCCGCAAGCTCAAGGAAATGGGCGCGAACGCCTACCGCTGCGCCCACAATCCGCCCAGCAAGAACATCCTCGATCTCTGCGACAAATACGGACTGCTCGTCATCGACGAGAACCGCGCGTTCAACGCCGGCCCCCAATGGCTTCAGTACGTGCGGGAACACGTGCGCCGCGACCGCAACCATCCCTGCGTGATCGCCTGGAGCATCTTCAACGAAGAGCCGCTTCAGGGCGAATTCCGCGGCCAGGAGATCGCCCGGGCGATCGCGCGCGTAATCAAGGAGGAAGACCCCACGCGTCCGGTCCTCGCGGCCATGAACGGCGGATTCTTCGCCGCGGACGGCGCGCGAAACGTCCTCGACGTGGTCGGGTTCAACTACCAGTACGACCAGATCGACAAGTTCCACGAATCCTACCCGAACATCCCGATCGTCCTCACCGAGGGCGCGAGCGCGTTCGAGACCCGCGGCGAATACGTCACCGACGCGGAGAAGCTCATCTGCACCTCCTACGACGAATACGCTGCCGACTGGGGCACCACGCACCGCAAGGACTGGGAGACCGTCCTCAATCGCAAATTCCTCGCAGGCTCTTTCGTCTGGACCGGGTTCGACTACCACGGCGAGCCCACGCCCTACAACAACAAATTTCCCGCGAACAGCAGCTATTTCGGCTGCATGGACCTCTGCGGATTCCCGAAGACCGCATTCTACATCCGCCAGGCCCTGTGGACCGAAAAGCCGGTCCTCTACGCCGCGCCGCACTGGAACTGGGACGGCAAGGAGGGCGAGGAGATCGACGTCTTCGTCGCCACGAACGTGAAGACCGTCACGTTCCTCCTCAACGGCAGAAACCTCGGCACGTTCGACGTCGACCCCGTCCACATGCTCACCCAGAAGGTCCCCTATGAGCACGGCACGCTGGTCCTCATCGGCAAGAACGGCGACCGCGAGGTCATCCGCACGCAGCTCGAGACCACCGGCGAACCCGTCGCGCTGAAGCTCATTCCCGACCGCAGCGCCATCAGCGCCGACGGCTACGACGCCGTCCCCGTCACAGTCTGCGCCCTCGACGCCTCCGGCAGGGTCGTCCCCACGGCGAACATCCCGGTCGACTTCGCGATTACCGGCCCCGGCCGCAACATCGGCGTCGGCAACGGCGATCCGACCTGCACGCTCAGCGAAAAGGCCGATTCACGGCCGCTCTTCAACGGCTACGCGCAGATCATCATCCAGTCGAAGCCCGGCAAGACCGGTTCCATCAAGCTCACCGCGACCAGCGGCAACCTCAAATCCGCCACCTGCACCATCAAGACCGAAGAAGCACCGAAGACGCTCTCCGTCGACGGTTTCGTGAAGGAGGAAGTCACCCTCGCGGACTGGAAAGTCTCCCAGGCGACCGCGGAGAAACCCGACCTCCTCTTCGGCAACGACGGCGAGATCTCGAAGCTCGCGCAGTCCGAACTCGGCAACGAACTCCACCTGAAGCCCCGGTACTGGGTCAGCTTCTACACGAAGTGCGAAACGCCCCCCGGCATCGTCGCCAAAGGCGGCTCGATCCATTTCAAGGGCATGATCGGAAGGGCCGAATTCTTCCTCAACGGCGAAAAGGTCTATGAAAAGAAGACCTCCGCGGCCGAAGACATCATCTTCCCCGTCAAGGCCGGAGCCAAGGACATCGAGATCGTCATCCGGGCACAGCCCGACTCCAAGGGCGTGGTCTTTCTCGGCGACACGATCTTCGTCTCGCCCGTCAGGCTCAAAGCCGCCGGAACCCAGTAACCATTCGTCCCGTCCCATCATCGTCTCCGGACACAGCATCATGATCCAGAACACACCGAAAGGACTTCGCCTCCAAATCGGATTCTTCGGCCGCAGAAACGCCGGAAAATCCTCGCTCCTGAACGCCCTCGCGGGGCAGGACGTCGTGATCGTCTCCGACGTCCCCGGCACCACCACAGACCCGGTCGAAAAACCCATGGAGCTGCCACCCGTCGGCCCCGTGCTCTTCATTGACACCGCCGGGCTCGACGAGGACCCGACCGCCCTCGGCAGCCGGCGCGCGGACAAAAGCCGCCGGATGTTCGAGCGCACCGACCTCGCGCTGCTCGTGTCCGACGGCTCCTGGACGCAGACAGAACAGGAGGTCCGGGGTTTCTTCGCCGGACGGAAGATAGCGGTCGTCGCGGTCTTCACCAAGTCCGACCTCGCGAAACCCGACCCCGCGCTGCTCGCGCGCCTGGACGAGGCGAAGATACCCCGCGTCTCCGTATCCGTCGCGGCCGGGACCGGGCTCGATTCCCTGCGCGCGGCCATCGTTTCCGCCGCACCGGAGGGATTCCTCGGCGGCCGTCCCATGCTCGGCGACCTTATCGCCCCCGGCGACTCCGTGCTGCTCATCACGCCGATCGACAAGGAAGCTCCGAAGGGCCGCATGATCCTGCCGGAGGTCCAGGCCATCCGCGACACGCTCGACCACGACGCGCTCTGTCTGTGCGTCACCGAGGGCCGCATCCGGGACGTCCTGGCGCGCCAGACCACGCCCCCCGCCCTCGCAGTGACCGATTCCCAGGCGTTCGCGATCGCGAACAAATCCGTCCCGCCCGAGATACCCCTCACATCGTTTTCGATCCTGCTCGCCCGGATGAAGGGCGACCTCGCCGCCTGCGCCGCGGGGGCCGCCGCCATCGACAAACTCCACGACGGGTCCCGGGTACTCGTCGCGGAGGCCTGCACGCATCATCCCATCGGCGACGACATCGGCCGCGTGAAGCTCCCTCGCTGGATTCGCGACTATACCAAAGCCGACGTGCAGTTCACGGTCGCCGCCGGGGCCGATTTCCCGGACGATCTCGCACCGTTCGACCTGGTCCTCCACTGCGGGGCCTGCACGTTCAACCGCCGCGCAGTCCTCTCGCGCATCCTGCAATGCCGCGAACAGGGCGTGCCGTTCACCAATTACGGCGTCGCCATCGCGCACATCCACGGAATCCTGGCACGCGCCCTGTCGCCCTTCCCGGACGCCTACGAAGCCTTCCGCGCGGCCTCGCGGGGCGTTCGCGCCTGATCCCGCGCGCAGAAGGTCGCCGCAGCCATGGTCCGCAGATTCATCCGCAGGGGTCCGCTGTTCGGGCCAGAGTCTCCGCGTTCGTCCGCGGCCCCGACTGTCGCGCTCTCCGGCTCGCAGCCGGATTTCTCCCGGACCTGGAAAAAACACCTCTGCGTGATCTGGATCGCCCAGTTCATGTCCGCCATCGGGTTTTCGTTCGGACTGCCATTCATCTCCTACCTCATGCAGGAGGATATGGGCATCACGGACGAAAAGCAGCTCGCCTACTGGATCGCGGCGTTCAGCGCCGCCTGCCCGCTCACCATGATGTTCTTCTCGCCCGTCTGGGGCGCGCTCGGCGACCGCTACGGACGGAAGAAGATGCTGCTGCGGTCCTACGTGGGCGGAGCCGTGGCGATCGGGCTCATCAGCATCGCGCAGGACCCGGTGACGCTGGTGATCCTGCGCGTGATTCAGGGGGCTTTCTGCGGCACCATGTCCGCCTCGCAGACCCTCCTCTCCACCCAGACCCCGCGCGAACACACCGGATTCGCGCTCGGGGCCCTGAACAGCGCCATGTTCTCCGGCACCATCGCCGGTTCCTTCGCGGGCGGATACGTCGCCGAATACGCCGGATACCGCCCGGCCTTCCTGATCTCCGCCGTCTGCATGGCGCTCGCGTTCGTCGCCGTCTATTTCTTCTTCCGCGAATACCCCCACGCTCGCAACACGCCCCCCGGGCCGACCGGTCTCCGCGGCGTGGTCCGCGCGCTCCGTCCGGAGACCGCGCAGATCGCCTATCTGCTCCCGATCCTGGTCATCATGGGGCTCGTGATGTTCTCCCGGTCGTTCGACAATTCCTTCGTGCCGATCTTCGTCCAGAAACTTCACGGCGACATCCGCGGCGCATCCCGCATCACCGGCGCGCTCTCCGGCCTCTGCGGCCTTGCGGGCGTCGTGTCCGGGTTCCTGCTCGGCTACCTCGCCGACCATTATCCTCCCGGACGGCTCGCGGTCATTTCCGCGATGCTCTCCGCAGGATTCGTCTGCAGCATCTCCTGCATCCACGCGATCGCCATGCTCTTCGTGCTCCGGTTCGCGATGATCTTCATGAGCAGCGGCATCGACCCGGCCATGCAGATCTGGCTCGCGCGGAAGACCGACGAAAGCTCGCGCGGACAGATGTTCGGCTGGGCATCCGCGATGCGCTGCCTCGGACTCGGACTCGCCCCGCTCGCGGGCGGACCCGTCGCGGCGCACCTCGGCGTGCGGTTCGTCTTCGTCTTCTCAGCGGCGTTCTTCCTCCTCACGGCGTTCCTCGTCCGCCTCACCATGCTCCACTACAAGG
>JAFYBD010000046.1 GCA_017540385.1 Lentisphaeria bacterium | reverse complement strand
GCCCGGTCTCCGCGAGGTGACGCGCGGCGTGCCGGACCTCGTCGAAATAGAACGTTTCGGCGTCGGCCTCGTCGGAAGCCGCTCCGACGTCCCGGATCAGGCGGAGCATCCGAGCCCGGTTCAGACCGCCCCGGAACGCGATGATGCAGCGGCTCATCCTGCGCACGTCGACGTCCGTGAGACTGCCCGGATGCGCGATGGCGATCAGGTCCACCCAGGCCATTTTGTGCGTGTCGGGCTGGTACAGGATGTTGCCGAAATGCAGGTCGCCGTGGTAGAACCCGGCGTCGAAGAACTTTTTCAGGAACGCCGTCACATCCGAGAGGAACGCATCGGGATCATCGCCGCCCTTGACGACGTGGGCGTAGAAATACTCCTCGACCGGGACCGAACCCGGAAACGTCCGCGTGATGAGCACGTTCGTGCCGTGGAGACGGCCCCAGCCGAGACATTCCACGGCGGGTACGCCGGATTGCGCCAGTTCGACGCCGATGGCGTATTCGCGGCGTGCTTTCGGCCGGAAACAGTTTCGGATGCGTCCGATCCGGCTCGGGGCACGCTCGAATTTCAGGTGAAAATCCCCCACGCGGTACACCGCGCGCACCGCCGTGGTCTTCACCAGACAGTCGTCCGTGAGCACGAGCTTCCGCACGGCCGCCTCGACCTCCGGCGACGGGATGTGCCAGATCCAGCGGTCGGACTGAAGATAATCGGGAGGGAAGGGCGCGAGCGTCTTCATGGGGTGGTACAGTTTCGGAGGGGGTTGTTTTTGTCGTTTGTCCTCTACACTATAGCACCCGAAATGAAAATATCAAGGC
This sequence comes from Lentisphaeria bacterium, assembly GCA_017540385.1. Lineage (GTDB taxonomy): Bacteria > Verrucomicrobiota > Lentisphaeria > Victivallales > UBA1829 > UBA1732. Next base: position 8,286 of record JAFYBD010000046.1, on the reverse strand, counting down.
GGCATCGATTCTTTCGCACAAATTGAGCGTGCGATCGACCCGGACCGGAGCTGCCCGGCGAGCAGGAAAAATGCCGTTTTTTTCGGATTTCGGCTTGATTTTCGGCGAAACACTGCTATATTTGTTGTCTATTCATTCGCAACCCGGAGACGATATGGTTTCTCGCACGACAGACGGCACTCGCTTCAGCGACGGAGTTTCCTCCGCCGTCGTCCGTCGCGCTCTCGTCGCCCCGGCCGCCATCATTGCGCCCGGCGCACTGATTAGCATTATCATTATTAGGCAGACCACCCGTTAACCCTTTGCGAAGGGAAGATACGGGTGGTCCGGTTGCGTGTAACCACCCGTATCCGGATGCCTGTTCTTTCCTGAGCAATCCTCATAAACACCCAAACACACAAGGATCGCAAGACATGGACAACAAAGAAATGATCTCCATGAGAGTCCGCGAGCTCAGGGCTCAGAAGAATTTCACCGTCGAACAGATGGCGGAACTTCTGGGCGTGTCCCCCGAAGAATACACCACGTACGAAAGCGGCGCCAAACAGGCACCGTTCTCGTTCTACTACAACCTCGCCGAGCACTTCGGCATGGACGTGTCCTCCGTCATTAGCGGCGAAGCCCCGAACCTCGCGCTCTACACGGTCACGCGCAGCGGCGAGGGATTCCCCTTCGTCCGTCGTCCCGAGTTCTCCTATCTGCATCAGGCGATCCGCATGAAGGACCGCACAGGCGAGCCCTTCATCGTGACGGCTCCCCCGCCGGCCGACCCGAACGCCCCGCTGCAGTATTCCGAGCATAACGGTCAGGAATTCGTCCTCATCCTCTCCGGTTCGCTGAAAGTCTTCCTGCATGGCCAGGAGGCGCTTCTGAACGGGGGCGACAGTATCTATTTCGACGGCCGCGAAGCCCACGCCATGGTCGCGGACGGCGGCAAGCCCTGCCGGTTCCTCTCCATCGTCATGCACAGCAAGTACGACGATGCGAAGCCCGACCGGTTCGCGTTCGTGCCGCAGCAGGTCGTGAAGCAGCCCCCGACCGGGAACAAGCGTCTGCTTTACCAGGACTACATGGAGGAGGAGTGGAATCCGGACGGCACGCTCAAGGGCGTGAAGTTCCACGTGCCGGACGACTTCAATTTCGCGTTCGACGTGGTCAACCGCCTCGCCGCCGAATGTCCGGACAAGATCGCGATGAAGTGGGTCTCCAAGGACAAGGTCTGCCACGATTTCACGTTCCGCGACATCTCCGAGAACTCCATGCGGGCGGCCAATCTGCTTCATTCGCTCGGAATCCGCAAGGGCGACCGCGTGATGCTCGTGCTGAAACGCCACTACCAGTTCTGGTTCGTCCTGAACGCCCTGCACATGATCGGCGCGGTGGCCGTCCCGGCGTCCTGCCAGATGACCGCGCACGACTTCGAATACCGCTTCAAAAAGGCCGACGTCCGCTACGTGATCTGTTCCGCCGACGGCAACATCACAAAGGAAGTCGACGAGGCCGCCGCAGTGACCGGGATGACGCTGAAACTCTCCGTGAACGGGCAGAAGGACGGCTGGCTCGATTTCGACGCGCTGTATCCGAACTTCCCGCCGGTCTTCCAGCGGCCTGCAGACCACAAGACGACCGACACCATGCTCGTCTTCTTCAGCTCCGGCACGACCGGCTACCCGAAGATGGTCGAACACGATTATTCCTATCCGCTCGGACACATCATGACCGCGCGCCACTGGCACAAGGTCAATCCCGACGGCCTGCATTTCACCGTGGCCGATACCGGCTGGGGCAAGGCGCTCTGGGGCAAGATCTACGGCCAGTGGCTCTGCGAAGCGGGCGTTTTCACGTTCGACTTCGACCGGTTCCACGCCGCCGACATGCTCCCGATGTTCAAGCAGTACGGCATCACCACGTTCTGCGCGCCGCCGACGATCTTCCGTTTCCTCGTGAAGGAAGACCTCTCGCAGGGCGATTTCTCCACGCTCGAACACGTCACCACCGCAGGCGAAGCCATGCCCGCCGAAGTCAGCGAGGCGTTTGCCCGCGTCTCCGGCCAGCTCCCGTACGAGGGCTTCGGCCAGACCGAGACCACGCTCCTCATCGGCACGCTCGCCGACATGAAGCCGCGCCCCGGGTCCATGGGCCGCCCCAATCCGCAGTTCCAGGTCGTGCTGCTCGATCCCGAAGGCAATCCGGTGAAGACCGGCGATACCGGCGAAATCTGCGTGAAGGCGACTCCCGAGAACCATCCCTGCGGGCTTTTCCACAGCTACCTTAAATCGCCCGAAGACACCGCCAAGGTCTGGCACGACGGATATTATCACACCGGCGACCAGGCGTGGCAGGACGAGGACGGCTATTTCTGGTACCAGGGCCGTGCCGACGACATCATCAAGACGTCCGGCTACCGCGTCGGTCCGTTCGAGGTCGAAAGCGTCCTGATGGAGCTCCCGTACATTCTGGAGTGCGCCGTGACCGGCGTGCCGGATCCCGTCCGCGGCAAGGTCGTGAAGGCCACCATCGTGCTCGTGAAGGGCAAGGAAGCCTCCGACGAGCTGAAGGAAGAGATCAAGAATTACGTGAAGACGCATACCGCGCCTTACAAGTACCCCCGTATCATCGAGTTCGTCGCCGAGCTCCCGAAGACGGTCAACGGCAAAATCCGCCGCGCCGCCATCCGCGAGCAGAACAACGCCGCAGGCGGTGCTCAGGCGAAGAGCTGATCCACCGTCGTTTCATAACGACACATATCCTCACTAAGGGTTCCGCCGGAAGCCTCGAAACTTCCGGCGGTCTTTTTTTGCCCTCAAAGAATGGCGGAAGAGGGGGGCGTCCAGCGTTACTGGATGACGGTCCAGGAGGAATCCTTCTTGTATCCGAACGGCACGAATCTCGTGAGGTCGGCCTTCGGGTAATACCCCATCGCGCCGTCGCCCTGACGCGCGAGCAGGTCCAGCGCGCCGTCGCCGTCGTAATCGCCCGCGCCTTCGATCACGGTGCCGGCGCCGAAGGCCCCGAGGGTGCGCCATTTGGTCTGCAGGCCGTTTTCCCACAGTCCGACCTGGCGGAGCCGGGGATGGAACAGGACCAGATCGTCGCAGCCGCTTTTCGTGAAGTCGCCGATGGCCGCGATCTCCCAGCCATCGTCCAGACGCCCCAGCTCGGTGAATTTGCCGTCGTCCGGCGTGACGTATCCCACGATGCTGCCGCCGCGCAGGAAAAGGACGGACGCCCGGGGCTTCTTCGCGCCGCGCAGACTCCGCAGCGACTCGGTGAAATCGCCGAGCCCGAGGACCTTCCATTCGGGCGCCTTGAATTCGCCGGGGATGCTCACCCAGGAGGTCACGCCCTTTCCGTCCGGCCAGTAGCCCAGCGCGCCCAGCGTGGGCGAATGCCACAGGATGGAGTTGCGGTTCCAGCGGCCGGTCAGATTGCCGCAGAAGATATCCCATTCGGCGTCTTCCGACACGCCCAGCGTGCCGATCTCGTGCCAGTCGTCCATCTTGCCGGACTTGCCGTAGCCGACCTCGATGCTTTTGCCCGAACCAGTCTCGACTTCGCGCCAGGCCACGAGATCGACCCCGTGGTCCATGTCCATGTCGCGCGCACCGACGATTCGGACAGACGGATCGAGCGTGCCCTGTTCCTCCAGGTCGTCGCCGTCCATGCCGTATTCGAGCTCGGTCCCGTCCTCCCCGATCCTTGCGAAAACCACGTCCGAGTAGCCGTTGTAAGAGAAGTCGCCCGGCGTGGTCAGACGGCCGTCGTTGATGTCCTCGTCGGGCAGAAGCGCAGCGGGGGCGCTCTTCGCGGTCTGCCGGGGCTGATTGTTCGCGCTCTTCGCGGTCTGCCGGGGCTGATTGTCCGCGTTTTTCGACTGAGCCTGCGACGTCGTCGCGGGAGATTCCTCCTGCGTGCTCCCGGCCGAGAAGATATGGACTGCCTTGTCCTGGGGCTGGGGCTTTGCGGCGGAGGACTTGTTGTTCTTCGGCTCGATGGGCTTGCCCGGAGTGATCGTGACGGCGTACTGGCACAGGCTGCTTCCGGGAGGGCCTTCCGGGTCCTTGACGAATATCTCGAACCGGTCGTCGCTGACCTTCGTGACTTTCAGGCGGCGGTCGCCCTTGGTCTGCTTCACCGTGAACTCGGCGGTCTCGATATCGAACGGCAGCAGGAACGGCTTGGTCGGCATGCCCCAGATCGCGTCGTTGACCTGCACCATGGACGGGTATTCGCGCGTCTCGTGCCGGTAGGTGATCGTGCGACCCTCGAAGATGAACGTGCCGTTCCCGAAGAACTGACCCGTCAGCGTGATCGAGCGGTTCTTGATGCCATCCTCCCAAATCTTTTCGCTCTTCGACGTGGTGGTGGTGGCGCCCCAGCCAGTGTACGACGGATTGAACCTTGGCGCGTCCGGGTCGTTCTGGTAGAGGGACTCCTTCCTCGGAGCCGCCCCGGATGCTTCGTCGAATGCCGGCCGCCCGCTCTTCGGCGCTTCCATGCCGGGGAACCACATCATCGCGGGCGCCCCGAAATCCGACGGCGGCCGCTGAATCCGCAAATCGGACAATGAAGTGTTTTTGCGTTCGACCTGCTTTTTGGTCGCGACCACGATCACGTAGTTCGGCCAGGTATAGACCGAATCGTCGATCTCGATCCTGAATTGCCCGTCGCTTTTCCGGACCTTGAATGTCCTTGGACCGTTGCTCGACGTGATCACCGCCTTCGGCACGTCCATCTCGTAGTCGATCCTGAAGGGTTTCGTGAGGTCGTCCCACGGCATGTCGTCGACCGTGACCTCGCGCGGGTACTCCGCGTCGGATTCGTGCAGATAGCTGATCGTGTCGCCCTCGAGGACGAAGACGCCGCGACCGTTCATCTTCGCCTCGAGCTTGAGCTGAATCTCGCCGGAACTCGACGCGTCGCGCACCCATTTCTTCTTCGCCGGCTTCGACTCGCGTTGGACGAGGATCCCGCCGGAACGCGCGGATGCGGAGAAGGGGATGGCTGTCGCGAGTACGGCGAGGCCGAGGCTCAGGATCGCGCCCCGAAGAATTCGTTCGAAGAGGTTCCGTTTCATGATTCGCTCCTGGTGTTGCATGGGTGCAGAGTGCTGGTCGCAGTATTGATTCTGATGATTAGACGCACGAAATCCGCAAATCTTAGCGCCTTTTCAAACTTTTTTTAAGTTTTTTTCGTGCCGTACCATAAAAACGAAATCTGCCCGAGGAGACTGGCGTCTCCACTTCGGCCGTGCGCGGCTTCGCACGCGCACAAAATGGCGTGTGGCGTTTCATCGAGCAAAAACGAAATCTGCCCGAGGAGACTGGCGTCTCCACTTCGGCCGTGCGCGGCTTCGCTCGCGCACAAAATGGCGTGTGGCGTTTCATCGACCAATAACGAAATCTGCCGGAGGAGACTGGCGTCTCCACTTCGGCCGTGCGCGGCTTCGCTCGCGCACAAAATAGCGTGTGGCGTTTCATCGACCAATAACGAAATCTGACCGATTGAAAACGTGAAATCTGCCGGATTGAAAACATGAAATCTGCCCGATTGAAAACGTGAAATCTGACCGATTGCGCTCGGAAAATAAGATATTTTCCGGTTATTTGCAACAGGGCAGGAGCGGTCAGTCACGGGCTTCCTGGAAGAAGACTTTCACGTGACGGGTGCGGGGACCGTCGTATTCGCAGAAATACACGCCCTGCCAGGTACCGAGTTCAAGGCGGCCGTTGCGGAACGGCACTGCCTGGCAGAACCCTGTGAGGATCGCCTTCAGGTGCGCGTCGCTGTTCCCCTCGATGTGCTGGTAGTAGGTCTCGTCGTGCGGGATCAGTTCGGCGAGCTTGCGGAGCAGATCGTGTTTCACGTCCGGATCGGCGTTCTCGTTGATGGTGATCCCCGCCGTCGTATGGGGGCAGTAGATGTGGCAGATGCCGCAGGGGATCGAAGCCGGGATCAGGCGGTTGACCTCGGATGTGATGTCGACGATTTCGAAACGGCGGCTGGTTCTGACAGTGAATTCGGCCATGGTCGTGTCTTCCTTCGTTTGCGCTGGTTTGAGGGTGATTGCGGTATAATATATCCCCTGTCGGACGGAAATGCAACCGCGTGCCGGAAGAAAGGTTTCCGTGTGTCGATTCGAAGCGTTTGATGTGAAACAAGTTCGAAAAAAGTTTCCAAAAAGTTTCAATATGGGCTTGATTTTTGCATCGCGGCAGTCTATATTTTCACGTGACGCCGGAAAACGCCCCCGCTGCCGCGTCAGCCTCAAACCCAATACAATCCCGCTTCAAAACGAAAGGACGCGCCATGAAGAACCGTTCGCCTCCCCGTGCCCCCGCCCGGCACGATCGCAAGGAACCCTTCAAATCCCCGTTAAGCACCCCATTACACGAAAGGAAGATGCGAACATATCATGAGCGAATATATTGATGCTCTGGGCTCCGACGAAGGGATCGGCATGGAGCAGATCCTCCGGGAGGCGGAACGCGACACAGCGTCGTGGAAATGCAACGATATGCCCGGGACGGAGACGCTCCGCAGAATGATCCTGCTGGCGGACTGGGCCAGCAGAGAGCCGAAACGTTGGATCGCATACAAGATGTACTATTACGAAAAAGTCGGCAGTTCCACCGTGATCGCCAGAAAACTCCACATCGCCGACCGTACCGTGCGGCGGTATCTGCTGCCGGTCAGGCTTGGCAGACATCTCCGGCGCAGACGCAGCGACCCGAAAGCGCTGCGGCAGCTGGCGAGGCAGGGCAGGGGAGGCGGTTACGGACTGACGGCTTTCTGAAGCTGAGTTCATAGCCGGCGGCTCCGGGACGGATCGGGGGCGAAGTCCCGGGGCCGCCTTTTTGTAGGATGTTTGGAACGTTTTGGAAGATATCGGAACGTTTTGGAAAAGATGAAAAAAGGAAGTGGCGGCACTGGAAATCCTGTAAAAAGAGGGTATATTAAATGTATGTCCCCGGGGGTTGACCTCAAAGAAAGCGCGTCGGGCTGTCCGTCGCCGCGGAAAAGTTTTACAAGAAATGTGAAACCGGCGTGTCGGAACGACGTTTTTTGTAAAACCGGAGAATCGGATGCGCCTGAAACGAAGTTGGCACGGGAAATGCTTTAAGGAGGTCGACAACCTCAACAACCCAAGGAGTTGGACAGTATGAGCTATATGAACCGGATCAATGCGATCAACGCCGTGGCGGATCTCTCCGCCCCGGAACCCGCCCCCGCCTCAAACATTGAACCGCTCTGCTATGCAGAAGATGTCTTCAACACCGCGGCAATGCGCGAGTACCTGCCGAAGGACACCTGCGTGAAGCTGCTGGCGACCATCGAAAAGGGCGCCCCGCTGGACGTGGATATCGCCGGCACCGTCGCCCACGCGATGAAGAAATGGGCCATGGAACGTGGCGCCACGCACTACACCCACTGGTTCCAGCCCCTCACCGGTTCGACCGCCGAGAAGCACGACGCGTTCCTCGAGATCAAGAACGGCCAGCCGATCCAGTCGTTCTCCGGCAAGAACCTGATCGTCGGCGAACCCGACGCTTCGAGTTTCCCGTCCGGCGGCATCCGTTCGACCTTCGAAGCCCGCGGCTATACCGCCTGGGATCCCACCAGCCCGGCGTTCATCAAGCGTCACGGCAACGGCGCCACGCTGTGCATCCCGACCGCGTTCTGCGCGTACACCGGCGAAGCGCTGGACAAAAAGACTCCGCTGCTGCGTTCCATGCAGGCGCTCTCCGTGGCCACGAAACGCCTCATGAAGTGCTTCAATCTGCCCGAAGAGAAAGTCGAGATCACGCTCGGCGCCGAACAGGAATATTTCCTCATCGACAAGCATTTCTACCTGCTGCGTCCCGACCTGGTCCAGACCGGCCGCACCGTCTTCGGCGCGCCTCCGGCGAAGCACCAGCAGCTCGAGGACCACTATTTCGGCTCCATCAAGATGCGCGTACTGAACTTCATGACCGAGGTCGAGCAGGAACTCTGGAAGCTCGGCATCCCCGCGAAGACCCGCCACAACGAAGTCGCGCCCGCTCAGTTCGAGCTCGCGCCGATGTTCGAGGAAGTCAACCTCGCCAGCGACCACAACATGCTCATCATGGAAGTCCTGCGCCAGGTCGCCGACCGCAACGGATTCGTGTGCCTGCTGCATGAGAAGCCCTTCGCCGGCATCAACGGTTCCGGCAAGCACAACAACTGGGCGGTCTCCTACGGCAAGACCAATCTGCTGAACCCCGGCAGCGATCCCCGCCAGAACGCCATCTTCCTGACCGTGCT
>JAFYBD010000045.1 GCA_017540385.1 Lentisphaeria bacterium | reverse complement strand
GGACGTCGACCTTGGCGGTGGCCTTGAGGTTCTTGATGGCGATGTTGATGTGCTGTTCGCCCATGCCCTTCAGCAGGGATTCGTGCGTCTCGTCGTTGCGCTCGATGTAGAGGGTCGGGTCGCACTCGGAGAGGCGCTGGAGGCCCTGGATGATCTTGTCTTCGTCGCCGCTCTTCGTGGCGTAGAGCGCATAGGAGATGACGGGCTTCGGATAGACCTGGCGCGGCATGGCGTGGTTGTCCTTGGAGGCGCCGAGGGTGTCGCCGGTGGTGGTGCCTTTGAGCTTGGCGACGCCGACGATGCAGCCGGGGCAGACTTCTTCGACCGGGATCTGGGTCTTGCCCTGGAGCAGGACGAGCTGGCCGACGCGTTCCTTGGTGCCCTTGTTCAGGTTCAGCATATCGGTGTTGCACCCGATCTTGCCGGTGAGGACGCGGAGATAGGCCATCTGACCGATGAAGGGGTCGAGGGCGCTCTTGAAGACGTAGGCGGCCGCCGGGCCGTCTTCCGCCGGGACGACTTCGGTGCCGTCTTCGGCTTTGCGGACGCGTTCGAGCGGGTTCGGCATGAGGGAAACGATGCCGTCCAGGAGCTCGGCGACGCCGATGTCCTTCGCGGTGGAACCGGCGAACACGGGGACGAGGCTGCCGGAGAAGATGGCCTTGTGGAGGCCCTTCGCGATCTCTTCGCCGGTGAGCTCTTCACCCTCGAGATAACGCTCCATGAGCGCTTCGTCGGATTCGGCGGCGGCGTCCTTCAGCTGGGTGCGGTATTCCTCCACGGCGTCCTTCAGGTCGGCCGGGATTTCGCTGTCGGGCGTGTCGAGCACGCTGATGACCTTGGAGAAGTTGCCTTCCTTGCCGACGGGGAGAGTCATCGGCACGCAGACGGTCTTGCCGTAGGCTTCCTGGAGATGCTCGAGGACGGTGTCGAAGCTGGCGCGCTCGCGGTCGAGGCGGTTCACGAACACCATGCGCGGAAGCAGGAAGTCGCGGGCGAACGACCAGGCGCGGGTGGAACCGATCTGGATGCCGTCGACGCCATCGAGGACGATCACGGCGAACCCGCAGGAACGGAACGAGGAGATGACTTCGCCGACGAACTCGCCGTAGCCGGGAGTGTCGGTCAGGAAGAGCTTGTGGTCCTTCCAGTCGCAGTGCATGAACGAAGCGTAGATGCTGGAACGCTTGTCCTGCTCGTCGGGAGTGAAGTCGGAGACGCTGGTCTTCGCGTCGACGGACCCGAGGCGGTCAACGGCTCCCGCCTTGAAAAGCATCAGGTCGCAAAGGGTGGTCTTGCCGCTGCCGTTGTGGCCTGCTACAACGAAGTTGCGGATCTGCGTGGGGTTGGTGATCTTCATATGGTTGTTTGCTCCTTGTATGAGTTTGAATTGTTCCGATCCAGCACAGCGACAGGGCGGAAGACGGTACACCGTCCGGCGAAACACAGGACGGAATCCCGCACCGGCATGCGCCGACGCCGCTGTTTTTTGTTATCGTTCTCTAATAATAGCACGCATTTCCGGTTCTGTCAAATCCTCTTTGAAATAAAACGAGACTTTTCTTGCACAGAGAGGGGCAGTGACCGAGAATGACGACGGACGGAGCGACTAAACCGGGGAGATGATCGTGCCGGGACGATGAAACGAATCCGGCGGCCCGAGTCCATGACATCCTTATCCATATCCAGTTCAAGGTCAAAACGTCAAGGTACAGTAAATACGAACTTTATTTACTGTACCTTGCGGGTGTGCGTGAGGATGTTTTGTTTCCGGGGGCCGTCGGTCTCTGCCTGTGTGAACAAGAACGGGGCTGAACACCTCGTTGTTTTCCAAGCTCAAAGTCAATCATTCCAGGCATTGTCTTTCCTTGTTCAAGGCTAGAGTATCAAGGTACAGTAAATACGAACTTTATTTACTGTACCTTGCGGGTGTGTGCGTGAGGACGTCTTTTTTTCGGTACCATCGGTCTTTGTCGTATGCACACACTAGGGGCTAAACACCTCGACTTTTCCATGGTCGAGGTCAAAGCATCAAGGCATTGTCTCTCCACCCTCAGAAACAAGACCTCAACCTGCTGTCCTGACACGTTCAAGGTCAAAATATCAAGGTACAGTAAATACGAACTTTATTTACTGTACCTTGCGGGTGTGTGCGTGAGGATGTCTTTTTTTCGGTACCATCAGTCTTTGTCGTATGCACACACTAGGGGCTGAACACCTCGTTGTTTTCCAAGCTCAGAGTCAATCATTCCTGGCATTGTCTTTCCTTGTTCAAGGCTAAAGTGTCAAGGTACAGTAAATACGAGCTTTATTTACTGTACCTTGCGGGTGTGTGCACGGGAAAAAGAGTACCGTTTCATTTCCCGGCCGTTGGTTCCAGGTTTTCCCGACTGTTGGTTTTCCGGGTTCCCCGGCCGTATTTTTTCCGGGTTTTCCCGGAAGCGGTCTTGAAAAAGCGCCGGAGAGATGGTATAGTACGGAAATGTCCGGAGCAAGGGGCTTCCGAGCCGGTCCGGACGCGGAACCAACCGTCGGAACACCATGAACGACTCCTCTTTCCTGATCCTCTTCATCGCGCTCACCGCTCTCATGGCGGTCGTGCCGTTTCTCCTCAGGAAATACCATATCCCGAACGTGATCGCCCTGCTGGTGGTGGGGATGCTGATCGGCTCGAACGGCCTGCTCGGGTTCGACCTGGTGGCGGTGCTCTCGAAGTGGCTGAGCTTCCTTGGGACGCCCGGCGAGGAGGCGCAGACGGCGGCGAACACCGCGGCACAGTTCAAAACATTCGTGGACGCGCTCGGGTCGCTCGGGCTGATGTTCCTGATGGCGCTGGCGGGCATGGAGGCGGATTTCAGGTTGATCCGGTCGGCTCGGAAAGCGGTGATCTCGCTGAGCGTGCTCACGTTCATCGTGCCGGCCATAGCGGGTTACTGGGTCTACCAGCATTTCTGCCCGGACGACCTCTCCGGAAAAGTGCTCTACGCGTCGCTTTTCGCGTCACATTCGGTCGGCATCGTCTTCCCGGTCATCCGCGAGCTGAAGCTCTCGCACACGCGGTTCGGCGCGGCGGTGCTGATTTCGACCGTCATCACGGACATCTCGTCCATCATTCTGCTCGCAGTGTCCGTGCAGCTCTTCCGCCAGTCGCAGAACATCTCGCACATGGTGGGGCGCGGCACGCTGTCGATCTTCGACCACATGGACACGCACATCCTGGGGAACAGCTTCGTGCCGGTCTTCCTGCTGATCGTGCTGGTGTACCTCGCGGTGATGATCTTCCTGGTGAACGGGTTCGGCAAATGGGTGCTCGCGCAGTTCAAGCTGAGCGACGACATCGTGATCACGCTGCTGCTCCTGATGATCCTCACCACGGTCATCGTCGGCGAGCTTTTCGGCATCAACCTGGTCGTCGGCTCGTTCATCGCGGGTCTGGGGCTCTCGCGGGTGGTGCGCGAACGCGACCAGCTGCTGTTCCGCAGGTTCGAAAGCATCGGATACGGGTTCCTGATCCCGTTCCTCTTCATCTCCATCGGCATGAAGACCGACTTCAGCGCGTTTCTCCAGACGAACAACCTGGTGATCGTGCTGTTCACCGTGACCGGGCTCGTGGGAAGCAAGGTCGGGAGCGGATTCGCGGCCATGAAGCTCTGCGGATACAGCCACAAGGCCAGTCTGGCGGCCGGACTCATGACCGTGCCGCAGCTGTCCGCCACGCTGGCGGCCGCGGCCATCGGCAAGGACGCGGGCATCCTCGACGACCGGTTCTTCAACGCCATCATCATCCTCTCCATCATCACCACGCTGCCGATCCCGTCGCTCGTGCGGGCGGTGCTGCATTACGGCAAGAACGAATTCGTCGAACTGGACGATTTCGAGGTGCCGAACGTGGTGAAGGACGACGAGCTGCTGTAAGGCCGGCGCATCCGTCGCCCGGGAAACCGTTTTTGTGTCAGGCACGCGCCCAGTATCTCCCTGGAGCGAAAACGCGAAAAACGCGATTCTTCGCGCGGTTTTCGGTTTTTCTTCCGATTTTGCCTTGACTTTACCGCGCGGAGGGGTATATTGCTTTTAGGAAAGCATATATAGAATCAATCCGACAACCAGGAGGTCCGTTATATGAGAACATCTATTTTGGCCATGATTCTTGCCGGTGGCGAAGGAACCCGTCTGGCGCCCCTGACCGACCAGCGAGCGAAACCCGCAGTGCCCTTCGGTGGCAAATACCGCATCATCGACTTCGTGCTGAGCAATTTCGTGAACAGCGGCATCGACAGCATCTTCGTGCTGACCCAGTTCAAGTCGCAGAGCCTGATGGAACACATCATCAACGGGTGGAACCTCTCGAACGCGCAGCAGCGCGGCCACTTCATCATCCCGGTACCCGCCCAGATGCAGACCCGCGAACGCGAATGGTATCAGGGCACGGCGGACGCGATCTACCAGAACATGAACCTCATCGAGGACTTCGATCCCGATCTGGTGGCGGTCTTCGGCGCCGACCACATCTACCGCATGGACGTGAGCCAGATGGTCGACTTCCACAAGGAAAAGAGCGCGATCGCCACCGTGGCGGCCATCCCGATCCCGATCGAAGAGGCCAGCCAGTTCGGCATCATCGAGGTCGACGACCAGTGGCGAATCGTGGGATTCCAGGAAAAGCCGAAGAACCCGATCCCGCTGCCGAACGACAAGAACATGTGCCTGGCGTCCATGGGCAACTACGTCTTCAACGCCGGCGACCTGCTGGCGCTGCTGAAACGCGACCACAAGGCCGGCGCCACCAGCCACGACTTCGGCAAGGACATCATCCCCGCCCTCGTGAAGACGAAACGCCTCTACGCCTACAATTTCTACACGAACGTGATCCCCGGACAGGACCTCTCCACGAAGCCCTACTGGCGCGACGTCGGGACCCTGAAGGCGTATTTCGAGGCGAATATGGACCTCCGCAGCACCACGCCGCACCTCGACCTCTACAATCCGCTCTGGCCGATCAACAACTATCACTACAGCCTGCCCCCCGCCAAGTTCATCCACAACGAGGAGGTCGACTCCTCCGGGCTTCCGCGCATCGGCAAGGCCATCAACTCCATCGTGTGCGACGGCTGCATCGTGTCCGGCAGCACGGTCACCGACTCCATCCTGTTCAACAAGGTCTTCGTCCACAGCTACGCCACGGTCCACAACTGCATCCTGCTGTCCGACGTCGACATCGGCGAACACTGCCGCATCCGCAACGCCATCATTGACAAGCACAACATGATCCCGCGCGGCACGATCATCGGCTACGACAAGGCCGACGACGAAAAACGGTACTTCGTGGTCGACCTCGGCGTCGACTAACAGGGCAACCCGAAATGGCTGACCGTGATCCCGAAGGAACGCCATTCCCTGCAG
>JAFYBD010000044.1 GCA_017540385.1 Lentisphaeria bacterium | reverse complement strand
CCATGGCCGCGCCGTCGTGCCCTACGCCCGAGACCGTGGCGGCCCGCCAGTTGAACGGCACGTCCATTTCGGCAGCTTTCTCCTGCGCGACGGCGAAGAAATTCTTGCCGCGCTCGAGGCGGTTCATGCCCTGCGCGTCGGCCTCCGGCGTCTGGCGCAGGTTCTCCGTTCGCTTGGTGTCCGCCTCGCCGAGCAGGATCACGACGGGCTTCGCGAAGGCCGCCGCCAGTTCGTCATCGGAAAGCGGTACGCCGTCCAATCCGTAGGGGAAGCGCGCGTTCTCGTCGGGCATCGTGTACCAGCCCGCGTTGGCCGGCATGATAAGATTCGCCTCGGTCGGGCCGCCGAAAAGCGCGTAGCGGTGGACCATCTGCGCGCCCGCGGAGTGGCCGAAGACGGCCACAGGACTCGACGCCGCGCCCATGCGCTCCTTGACGTCGCGGATCACGCGATCGACGACGGGGAAGACCCATTCGTCCTTCGGCTGGAGATTGCCTTTCCCGTTCGTCTTGTCCATGAGATTTCCGATGTTGTAATACCGGGAGCCCGGATATTTCGCGTCGGTGAACTCGGGGCAGACGATCAGGAGCCCGTCTTCGTCGGCGAAGCGTTCCCAGCTTGCGCGGTAGTCGTCGGCGTTCCGGTTCATGCCGTGGAACACGAACACGATGGGACGCCCCGGCGCCCAATTCGCCGCACGATAGCAGTAAACCGCGAGCGGCGCGGTCGTAGCCCCCGTCGGCTCCTGCATCTCATAGACTGATTCGCCCACGGGAAGCTCCCGCGCGAAAGCGACGGAAGCCGTCGCAAAAAGTACTATCAAAGCGACAGCAAACATTTTCAGTATATTGTTTTTCAATCGCTGTACCTTCTTTCTGAGAGTGGAGAGTGAAGAGTGAAGTTATTACGAGGATGAACAGCGATACCACTCCACACTCCACTCTTCAATCTTCACTCTGTCACTCATTTTCCGCCTAATTCTGCCGGTCTCGGCGGGACCGGATTCTGTTCGTCCTTGAAGAGGCGAACGAAGGCCGCGCCTCCCCGGTCGAAGTAGAAGGAACCGACGGCGATGGACAGGAGATGACGGCCCGAGACGTCATAGTAGTAAATCTCGTTGTCGTTCCAGACCAGATCGAAATACTTGTCCCATACGCGCATGTAGCCGGTGCCGTCCGGTTCCAGCACATACCAGAGGTCGACGCCGTATTTGCGGGCGTCCTCGCCGTAGGTGAATCGCTCATCGATGAGCTTTTGCAGCGCTTCGACGGTGGCGGCCTCCGCCGGACCTTTCGGCGCTTTCTCCCGTTCCTCTTTCGTCATCGGCGTCTTCACGAAATCCTTGTAGCCCTGGATTCGGTCGAGACGCCAGAATCCCGCTTTCGTGCGCGGCCCTTCGGGAATCCCGAAGCTCTTACGGCTGTTCGCGGGGCCGACGGCGATATGGCTGACGGGCGGCTTTTCGCCCTCGGCCAGCTCATATTCGAGGCAGAGGTCCGTCCTGATTCCGCCGAACCAGCGCGGATACCATTTCACGGTCCTGCCGCTTACCTCGATGCGGCCGTACTTAATCTCCGTGCCGTAGCCGGGGCGCTCGATGTACCAGTACTCGGTCAGGCCGTCCCGATTGTCCCAATAGAAGAACATATCGTGCAGGAATGCGAAAGCAATATCCTTCTTCTGCTTGCGGTATTTGTCGTCTTCACCCAGCGGGAAGAACCACTTGTCCTCGGTATCTCCGCTGCGGACATAGCCGTAGCCGCCGCGCTCGCCGGTCGGCACCAGCACGATAAAATGATCGGCGGGGTTCGTCGTCGGGTCGCCTGCGTCGGCCTTCGTCACCTTGCCGCCTTCGGTCCACTGCTTCAGGCGATAGACCTGTCCCGGAAGCTCCTTGCCGAGGTCGGGGCCGTCGATGATCGCGTTGGACGAGAACGCCGTGTCGCTGACCGAGCCGCCCAGCTGGAGCACCATGCCCGGAGACAGCGGCGACTTCGCCATGAAGTCGCTCTCGCGCTCGAAGACGTAAACCTCTTCGATGTTTCCGCGCATCTGCTGGCAGTAGATCAGGCGGTTGCCCTCGAGGCTGTAATGACCGGACGTCTCATGCGGAAAGGTAAGCGTGATGGTCCTGTCGTTCCATTTGACGGGCTTGACGTAGTTGTCGCCATCCACGGCGCCGTACTTGTCAAAGGTGCCCGTGCCGTCCTCCTTCAGCACCAGATGGTATCCGTTGGCGATGTGGCCGATCAGCATGCCCATGCCCGGATAGATATATTCCTGCACCTGCACCCAGCGGCCTGCAACTTTCTTCATATCGACGGGGCCTTTCGCACTCTGCATTTCCGCGTCGCGGTAATGGTATTTCTTATTGTGGTACTGATTGTCATAGCTAGCGTGCTTTAATTCCTTCGGCAGCTTCACGTTATCGGGGTGGTTCGGCTGCTCGGTCTGCATGATGTCGCCGAGCCGCAGAAACGCTTCGGAAAACGTGCCGTTCCGCTTCAACGTTTCCTGCCAAGCTGCGTCCACCGGCTCCTTGTCCGGCGT
>JAFYBD010000043.1 GCA_017540385.1 Lentisphaeria bacterium | reverse complement strand
CTTCTGCATCCCCGGTTCCGTGGCGGATGACCGCAAAGTCGGTCTCGGACACGGCAACCTCGCCAGCATGCTGCTGCAGGAAACCACCCAGTGCTTCGCGTTCTGCGCCGGCCATGAATCCTTCGCCGCCGCGGAAGGCGCGATCGGCCTGGCCAAATCCGCCAACAAGGTCCGCAAGAACCCGCTCCGCGTGATCCTGAACGGCCTCGGCAAGGACGCCGCACAGATCATCTCCCGCATCAACGGCTTCACCAGCGTCGAGACCGAATTCGACTACTACACCGGCGAACTCAAGATCGTCTCCGAGACCGCCTACTCCAAGGGCGAACGCGCCGCCGTCCGCTGCTACGGCGCCGACGACGTCCGCGAGGGCGTGGCCATCATGTGGAAGGAAGGCGTGGACATCGCCATCACCGGCAACTCCACCAACCCGACCCGCTTCCAGCACCCCGTCATGGGCACCTACAAGAAGGAACGCGTCGCCGCCGGCAAGCCATTCTTCTCCGTCGCCTCCGGCGGCGGCACCGGCCGCACCCTGCATCCCGACAACATGGCCGCGGGTCCCGCCAGCTACGGCATGACCGACACCATGGGCCGCATGCACTCCGACGCCCAGTTCGCGGGTTCCTCCTCCGTCCCGGCGCACGTCGAGATGATGGGCCTGATCGGCATGGGCCACAACCCGATGGTCGGCGCTTCCGTCGACGTCGCGGTCGCCGTCGCCCAGGCCATGAAGGCCTGATCCGGCTGACACCTCGCGCCGCCGTCCGTTCGTCCCGGCGGCGGCGTTTCTCCTGCGGCATCGTGCGCGACCGGCGTTCCCGCCCGGCCTCAATCGGTGCCGCACCCATTTTCCCCTCAAATCACCCCGCGCTTTCCACGCGTTGAAAGGAGCACGAGCATGAAAGGCAAACGAATTCAGAAGACCAGACCCCGCAGGACTTCCCGCAGGGACGATTCGGAACCCGTCTCCGCCTCGTTCGTCGACTCCTGCGCACACATGGAGCTACCGTCCCTCGCGATCGTCGGCCGCCCCAACGTCGGCAAATCCTCTCTCTTCAACGCCATCCTCGGCCGCCGTCAGGCCATCGTACATTTCGACTGCGGCGTCACGCGCGACCGCGTCAGCGCCTCCGGCGTGTGGCACGGCAGACGCTTCAACCTCATCGACACCGGCGGACTCGGCATGTTCGAGAACGAGACGAACTCCGTCGGCAAGTGGGACAAGCTCATCGCCGAACAGGTCGCCGCCGCCATCGAGGACGCCGCCGCCATTCTCTTCGTCGTCGACGTCCAGGCCGGGCTCCTCCCGCTCGACCACGGCATCGCCGACCGTCTCCGCGCCTGCGGCAAGCCCGTCTACCTGATCGCGAACAAGGCCGACAACCGTTCCGACGCGCTCCTCGCCGACGATTTCCACACCCTCGGATTCGAACACGTCCACCCCGTCTCCTGTCTGCACAAACTCGGCATCGAGGACGTCCTCGAGGACGCGCTCTCCTCCATCGAACCCAGCGAGGGCGAACTCGCCGCGCACGCCCTGAAGATCGCCGTGCTCGGCCGCCCCAACGTCGGCAAATCCTCCCTCGTGAACCGCCTGATCGGAAAGGACCGCGTGATCGTCAGCGACGTCGCGGGCACCACCCGCGACTCCATCGACGTCGAATTCGAGCTCAAATGCTCCGACAGCGAGACCATTCGAGCCGTGCTGGTCGACACAGCCGGACTCCGCAAGAAATCCAAGGTCGACGGCGCGGTCGAACAGTACAGCATGATGCGCGCCCAGAACTCCCTCGATACCTGCGACATCGTGCTCTTCGTGGTCGAGGCCGACAAAGGTGCGGCCACCTCGCAGGACAAGACCATCGCCCGCATGATCGAGGAGTCCGGCAAGGGCTGCATCCTCGTGGTCAACAAGTGGGACATCCGCCCCGAAAAGACCTCCCGCGACGAGCTCATCCGCGAATTCCGCGACTCCCTCCCGAAAATGAGCTACGCGCCCCTCATCTTCGTTTCCGCACTCACAGGCGAAAACCTCAACGGCCTGTACGATCTGATCGCGCAGGTCCGCGCACAGCTCTCCGCTCGCATCACCACGGCCATGCTGAACCGCGTGATCCAGGACGCCGTCACGCGCACCGCGCCCCCCGTCGTCGGCCTCAAGCCGCTGAAGATCTACTACGGAACCATGACCGAGACCGCACCGCCGCACTTTATCCTCTTCATCAACAAGCGCGACTACTGCGCCGACAGCTACAAGGCGTATCTTTCCAACTACTTCCGCGTCGCGTTCAACCTCGTCGGCGTACCCATCCGCATCGTCCTGCAGGAACGCGACCGCCGCGACCTTTCCGAGGTCGTGAATCACGCGGGCAGCACCGGAAAAAAGAAGAAATTCGCGAACGCGAAGCAGGCGAAGACCGCGAAGAAGAAGTCCAACTTCAAGAAGAAGACCTCCGCGCAGAACGCCCGCCGCAGCGAACAGGACTGAGCCTTAAAAAGCGGAACATCCGTCCATATTCAGACGAAAAAGAAGCCCGTATCCGAGGTCGAACACCTTCGGATACGGGCAAAGCTTTTTAAGGCGAAACGTCTATTTCGGGATCAGTCCTTGAAATAGCGCTTCAGGAGGCCGGCGAACGCCGCGCCGTGGCGGGCTTCGTCCTTTGCCATTTCGTGCACGGTGTCGTGGATGGCGTCGAAGCCGAGCTGTTTGGCCTTCTTCGCGATCTCGAACTTGCCGGCACAGGCGCCCTGTTCGGCTTCCACGCGCTTGGTCAGGTTGGTCTTCGTGCAGGGGGCGACGACTTCGCCGAGGAGTTCGGCGAACTTGGCGGCGTGTTCGGCCTCTTCGAACGCGATGCGCTTGTAGGCTTCGGCGATCTCGGGATAGCCTTCGCGGTCGGCCACGCGGCTCATGGCGAGGTACATGCCGACTTCGGTGCATTCGCCCGTGAAGTTGGCGTGGAGGCCTTCCATGATCTCCTTGTCGTCGACCTTGCCGTCTCCGATGCTGTGGACGGTGGCGAAGGACATGGTATCGGCATTTTCATCCTTGGCGATGAACTTGGAGGCCGGGGCCTTGCACTGGGGGCAGAATTCGGGGGGATTGTCGCCTTCGTGGACATAGCCGCAGACCTGGCAAACGTACTTCATGATGGGGGTCCTTTCTTCATGCTCCGGTCGGACGCATGACGGGGTTGGAATGTGATGGGGTGAAAGGGTCCGGCGGGGAGACGCCGGGTAGTAATTTCCGCAGATTTACAGTAGCTCCAAATTTCCGAATGTCAAATCGCGTTCCCGACTTTTTTCGGCTTTTTTTGCGCCCCGTTCGGCCAGGAATGTTTCCGAATGGTCAGAGTGTCTTTTTCAGCATCGCCGGAGCAAGTTTCCCGCGGTTCGCGGACGGAAGCAGACGCCACCCGGCCAATCCGGTCCGCGCGAGGAAATACCGCATCGCAACAGCAAGGCAGCCGAATCCGTACTTCACGCTCCGCCGGAACGAAATGCTGGACGCCTCCTCGAAATACTTCGTCGGGCACGAGACTTCGGCGATCACGGCCCCGGTCCACGCGATCTGCGCGAGCATCTGGTTGTCGAAGATGAAGTCGTCGGAGTTCCCGCTCAGGTCGAGAGACTCGAGCAGCTCGCGCGAAAAAGCGCGGTAGCCGGTGTGGTATTCGGAGAGCTTCTGCCCCATCAGCAGATTTTCAACAAACGTGAGGGCGCGGTTCGAGACGTATTTGTAGAACGGCATCCCGCCGCGCAACGCGCAGCCGCCGAGGATGCGCGACCCGAGCGTACAGTGGTACAGACCGTTGCCGATCATGGCGGCCATCGCGGGGATCAGCATCGGCGTGTACTGGTAGTCCGGATGCACCATGATCACGACGTCCGCGCCGAGCTCAAGCGCGAGCTTGTAGCACTGCTTCTGGTTGCCGCCGTAGCCGGTGTTCCGCGGCATCCGGTACGTGACCGCGCCGTCGATGCGCGACGCCGCCTCCCACGTGCCGTCCGCGCTCGCGTCGTCCACGATCACGACCTGATCGACGAACGGCTGGGCAGCGGCCTCGCGGAAGGTTTTTTCGAGGGTCTTTTCCGCGTTGTACGCAGGCATCACCACGACGACTTTTTTTCCGTTGAACATCTTCGCTCCGGGGGTTGTTTCCGAACAGCGGGAGGCCGCCGTTCTCAAAACATGAATCCTGTAAATATACATCGGACACAGCATTTTTCAAGCACGCGGCGCACTTTCGCAGGAAACTTCCCCGTTCCAACCTCATAAAAAAATTCATCTTTCCCCGTTTTCAGCTTGAAAAACGCCGCACGCGCGATATATTAAAGAAGAAAATTCAGAAAAGAATAAACTTTTTCGCCCGTACGGCGGATTTTCGAACAGAATTCACCCCGAAAGGACACCGCATTGGAACAGCCCGCCATCACAAACAATCTCCCGGCTTTCGCAAACAAAACGGTGAACGCGCCCGTCGACGCGTTTTACGACGGCATCCGCAACCGTCTGTTTCTGCGGGAAGCGGCCGCGTTCTGCGCGGCGGCGTTCTTCCTCGCGGGCGGCATCGTGCTGGCCTGGAAACTGGCGTTTCCGGAATGGCCGCCCGAAGCGGTGATCGCATCCTGCGCCGTGCTTGTCGCGGCAGCGCTCGCTTCCGCATGGTATCGCGCGATCCGCCTCACGCCGTCGAAACGCAAGCTCACGGTCTGGCTGGATGCGAACGCGAACTGCGGCGGATTTCTGGCGGCGGCGCTCGAAACGGACTGTTCGGCGTGGGCGGGAAAGATCACAGCGCCGCAGGCGCCGGATCTGACCATGCAGTTTCCGGCGGCCCGCCTCATGGCGTTTCTGACCGCGGTCGTCTTCTTTGCCGCGGCGTTCTTCGCCGACACCAGCGAGGTCTTCCGCACCGGACCCGGCACGCTCGACGTCCACGAGGAGAAAAAGGAACTGGAATCGAAGCTGGAGATCCTCGAACAGGAGCCGCTGGTCCCGCAGGAGGAAGTCGAAGCCGCGCAGGAGGCACTCGACGAGCTCGTGGAGAACAGCAGCGGCGCAACCCCCGCCAGAACGTTCGAGGCAATCGACGCGCTCCGCAACCTCACGGACGCCCTCGCGGCCAACGCGTCGCGTTCGCTGGAACACTCCGCCGAAAATTTCGAACACCTCGCCCAGACGGCCGCCGCGCTCTCGAACCTGTCGCCGGATGTTCCCGGACGGAGCAAGGCGCTGGAACAGCTCAAACAGCTCGCCGAACAGCTTGCCGCGGACGACGCCGCACTGGCGGAATTTCTGAAGCAGAGCGGCGACAACCTCGCGGCGTCCATGACCCCGGAACAGCTTCAGGCGATGGCCGATCAGCTCGCCAACAGTTCGCGGGATCTGCGCGACCGCCTCGAAAAGCTCGCCCAGGCACGCCGCGACCAGATGCAGCAGCAGGGCGGTCAGGGCAACGGCCAGGGGCAGGGCGGCGATACCGGCCTCGCGAACGATTCCGACTATCAGAACAGCGCCGAGGCGCTTCAGCAATGGCTGGAGGAGAACGCGCCGGGCGCGTCCGAACTCTCCGACGCCGCCGGACAAGGACAAGGCCAGGGCGAAGGTCAGGGCGAAGGCCAGGGCCAGGGCAGCGCCGAAGGCAACGGCGCACCCGGCGCCGGCGGCATTTCCCGCGGTCGAGGCGACACCCTCCTCAGATTCACCGGACACACAGAG
>JAFYBD010000042.1 GCA_017540385.1 Lentisphaeria bacterium | reverse complement strand
GCATGGCCGGACGAAATCCTCCAGCCAGATGCCGGTCTTCCTGCTGCGGAGCACGCCCATGCGTTCATGGGACGTGACGACGAACAAGACGTTTCCCCTCCTCATCTCGCGCCCCCTTCCTTTTCTCGCGGTTGACGGAGCCGCCCCCCTGCGGTTCCGTTGATACGATACCACGGCCGGGGCGAAAAATCAAGCCCGGAGCGAAAAAAACACGCCCGGGACGAAGAGATTCTCCGAAATAATGAAAAAAAGACTGGCAAAACCGGAAAGAGGTGTTATATTAGAGTGACACGTGCAAGTGCGCGTCCCCCGGCCCGAACCGGCTGGCGCGCCTCGCTCCCGCCTCAAACACTCGAATCAACCGGAGTCGAAATGGCCAAGCTGAGAAGCAATACGTCCGGCAACTTCAGAAACTACGGAATCACGACCGTCGATTCCGGGCGCCGCCGTACCCGCGGGTACCGCTACGCCGCTCTCCTGCTGATGCTCGTGGTCTGCGCCGCTACCGTGTTCGGCGTGAAACATCATTTCGACCGGCGAAGCCGCGTGGCTCCCGAGGCCATGGTCCAGCAGCCCGACAACGATACGCCCGCCAGGACGTTCGCGGACGAACGCGCCCTGTCCGAGTTCGACGAGACCGCCGCAGCCATCCGCGACCACCGGGAACACGCCAACGACACGACGCCGACCCCGCTCGACATCCGCCAGCTGGAGCAGCAGCGTCTGAAACAGCAGCGGAAGCTGTACGACGAGGCGCTGCAGGCGTTCAACGAACGCAAGTTCGAGCGCTGCCGCACGATCCTGCGCGACATGCTGGTCCCGATGGAGCCGAGCGACGCCCTGTACGACGCCGCGGCCAGTCTGCTCGGCCGCGCCAGCATGAACCTTTACAAGAGCGGGAACGATTCGGAGACGAACGTGGATTACACGGTCAAGAAGGGCGACACGCTCTCCAGGATCGCCGTGGATTACAATACCTCGGTCTCGGCCATCCAGAAGGCAAACGGCATGTCCAATACGCGCCTCTCCATCGGCCAGAAGCTCAAGATACCCCAGAGCGTGTGGAGCATCCGCATCGTCCGCCCGGACAACAAGCTCATCCTCTATGCGAACGGAAAACTCTTCAAGATTTACAGCGTCTACCCCGGATCGGCCGTCTCCCAGTCGCTCTCCGGCTCGGACAAGATATTCTCCAAGCAGAAAGACCCGGTGTGGCGGGTGGACGGTCAGACGTACCAGCCGAACACCCCGGGCAACATCATAGGCCCGCGCTGGATGGCGCTCAAGGGCACCGGAGCGAATTCCGACGCGCCCGGTACCGCCATCCACGGTACGAACCGCGCAGGCACGCCCGACGCGTCGCCCGGAGCGCCCGGATATTTCCGGCTCTCGAACGACGACGCGAAGGAGCTGTACGATCTCGTGCCGTGCGAGACGGTCGTGGAGATCAAGGGGTCTCCGCGCTGAGCGGGCAAACCATGAAGGAACCATCACCGAAATGTCCATAGCTGTCCTTGAATTCGAAAAACCCCTCGCCGAACTGGAAGACCGCATCGACGCTCTCATGATGCTCGACGCCCGGGGATCGGAGGACCACTCCAAAGAGCTCCGCACCCTGCGCCGCAAACTCACGGCCTCCAAGAAAGCCATCTATTCCCAGCTCACCCCGTGGCAGCGCGTCCAGCTCGCCCGCCATCCCTCCCGTCCGTACTCCCTCGACTACATCTCCCGCATCTGCACCGATTTCATGGAGTTCCACGGCGACCGCAGGTTCGCCGACGACCCGGCCATCGTGGGCGGATTCGCGAAGATCGACGGCGTGCCCGTGATGATGATCGGCACCCAGAAGGGGCGCAACGTGAAGGAGAACGTGTTCCGCAACTTCGGCTGCCCCAACCCCGAGGGCTACCGCAAGGCGCTCCGCCTGATGAAGGTGGCCGAACTCGCCGGACTCCCGATCGTGACGCTCATCGACACTCCCGGCGCATACCCCGGGGTCGGCGCGGAGGAACGCCACATCGGCGAAGCCATCGCAGTGAACCTGCGCGAGATGTTCGGGCTGAAAGTCCCGGTGATCTCGTTCGTGATCGGCGAGGGCGGCAGCGGCGGCGCGCTCGGTCTGGGCGTGGCGAACAAGATATTCCTGCTCGAAAACTCGTATTACTCCATCATCACGCCCGAAGGCTGCGCGGCCATCCTGTGGAAGGACCGCGCGTTCTCCGAACAGGCGGCGGCCGCTTTGAAACTCACGGCGGACGAACTCCTGAAGCTCGGACTCATCGACGGCGTGATCCAGGAGCCTGTCGGCGGCGCGCATCACAACTACGACAAGGCCGCGGCGTACCTGAAACTCGAGATCCTGAAGCAGCTCGCCGAACTCGCGCCGAAGTCGTCCGACGAGCTCATCGAACAGCGTTATCACCATTTCCGCGACGTGGCCTACTACGGGGAGGCCAGGGGCTGATGACGGCGCAGTCGTCAGCCCAGATCGCGTATTGCATCCGTCCGGCGCGCGCCGAAGACGCTCCCGCCATCTATGCCCTGCTCGCGACGTTCTCCACCGAGGGCAAACTCCTGCCGCGTCCGGTGGCCGACATCCAGGCGCGCATCGCGAATTTCCTGGTGGCGGAGGCGGACGGCGCCGTGGCCGCCTGCGGAGCCCTGCGCGATTTCGGGGGGAACCTGAACGAGATACGGTCGCTCGCCGTCCGTCGCGACCTCGCGGGACATGGGATCGGTTCGGTCCTCGTGCGCTCCCTGCTGGCGAAGGCCGTCGAACGCACAGGCGGTGCGCCGGGCCGCGTCTTCGCGCTGACGTACCGCGTCGATTTCTTCCGGCGGCTGGGATTCCGGGTCGTCGACAAATATTCGTTCCCGCCGAAGATATGGAGCGACTGCTGCGTCTGCCCGAAGAAGGACCATTGCGACGAGACGGCGGTCATGATCGGCGTGCCCGTGCCGGACGGCGTTCTGCCGGAGGACTGACCCATGCAGACCGACGCCCGCACCAAACATGACAACCGCCCGATCGGGCTCTTCGATTCCGGCCTCGGCGGTCTCACGGTCGTCCGGGCGGTCCGGCGGATGCTCCCCGGCGAGGACGTGATCTACCTGGGCGATACCGCCCGCGTCCCATACGGAAACCGCTCGGCGGAGACCGTGAAGCAGTTCGCACGGCAGGACCTGGCGTTCCTGGAGCGTTTCGGCATCAAGGCGGCCATCGCGGCGTGCAACACGGTGTCGGCGCTGGCCCTGCCGGAACTCCAGCAGGAACCCCGTCCTTTCCCGCTCGGGGGCGTGATCGTGGCCGGCGTTGAGGCGATCCTCGCGACCGGATTGCGGAAAGTGGCCGTGCTGGGCACGCGCGGCACGATCGCCAGCGGCGCGTATGAAAAAGCGCTGCTCGCGGCCGATCCGCGCCTCATCGTGCGAAGCATCTCCTGCCCGCTCTTCGTGCCCGTGATCGAGGAGGGCGTGACCGGCGGCGAGATCGTGCGGAGCGTGTTCGACCTGTACCTCTCGCAGCTGCTCCGGGACCCGCCGGAGGTGGTGCTGCTCGGCTGCACGCATTATCCGCTCTTCCGGCCGGCCCTGAAACGCTATCTGCCGGCTGACACTCTGATCCTGGACAGCGCGGACGCCGCGGCGGATTATCTGCGGCGGATGCTCGAGAGGAACGGACTGTCGGCGGAACCCGGCCGGACAGGGACGGCGCAGTATTACGTGACCGACCGGACGCCGGGATTCGAACGCCTTGCACGGCGTTTTCTGGACGCGGGCGACGGCGAGACCATCGACATTCGCATGGCGGACGTGGTCGGGCACGACTGAGCCCGGGCCGAACAGCTTGTTTCCTTTTTGAAATGCCCCGACGGATCAGTCGGCGGGGGCTGCTTCCTGCGCGGTCTTGTGATGGAGTTTCCACACCATCACGCCGCCTTTCTGCCCGATCAGCTCGGGATCGGCGAACGCGAACACCGCCTGGATTTCCGGCGGAGCCATCCGGTTGGTCCCGGTAGCGAAATAGATCGGGACGCGTTCGTCGAAGAGGCGTTCCAGCCGCGCCGGATCGTCGCTGAGGGCGTAGGGGAACGGCAGATAGCAGCCGGGCTGGTCGAGGAGACCGGGCGCGAGATTGTCCTCGGCGCAGCGCGGAGGCGGATCGCATGCCTCCACCTTCAGCGGCGCGCAGGTCTTGTCCGCGTACTCGTGAATCCGGTTGACGGGGATGACTCTCCGGTCGGTCCCGCGGAGGAGGAACCGGTCGGCAACGGCGGGATTGAACGTGGAGAGCAGCACGGCGTTTCCGGGGAGCATGGAGTCGAGGATTTCGAGTTTCGCCCGGTCGTTCGGGATGTTCCGGATCGCCTTGTGATAGTCGTTGAGGTTGCGCAGGACGAACCCCTGCAGGATCAGGACCAGGGCGACGGCCACCCAGACCGACGCGTTTCCGGGGCGGAAGAATCGGCCGGACAGCTGAACGGCCGCGGAACCCGCGAGCGGCAGCATCATGGCCGTGATCGGCAGGTACATGCGTTTGTCGTAGAAGAAGTAAAAGATGTAAAGCGCGAAGATCACGGCGCTCTGGAGCAGGGCGAAGACCAGCGCGGCGTCCCATGCCGTGAACCGGAGCTTCGCATCGGCGGCGGATTTGCGTTTGCGGAACTCAGCGAATCCCCACGTGCCGCACAGCGCGAACATCCCCAGCGTAGCCCAGAATCCGGGTTCGCGCACCAGCAGGGGGATGTGCATCATGGCGTAACGTGGATGGAACGTAAGCGCCATGAAGTCGTAGGGGACCGGGCACCAGAAATGATAGCCGCTGCGGAACGGGGTGCCGAAGACGGCCCAGTTGAACGCCGAGGACGCGACCAGGAAGAGCCCGGAGGGCAGGCCGGTCAGGAACCAGAGCAGGAAACGGCGTTTCCAGTCCTTTTCGCGGAGAAATATGAGCAGGAAGGGCAGCAGGAGCATCGGGTAGGCGGAGGATCGCACCGCGCCGCCGAACGCGATCATGACGCCGCACCAGAGCAGCGCGGGCAGGTCGATCCCCGGGCGCACGGCGAGGCGCGTCCACAGGATCATCGCCCCGGTGCAGAAGAGCAGGTAGGGCACTTCGGTCATCGCATATCCGGTGAGGGAGATGAAGAACGGACTCAACAGGAGGAACGGGAACGCCATCAGCCCGGCGAGGGCTCCTTCTGCGGGCAGGATGCGGCCATCGTCGTCGCGGGTGATCTGATACGCCGACCCCCACATGAGGAACGCGAGACCGACGGCCGCAGTCCAG
>JAFYBD010000041.1 GCA_017540385.1 Lentisphaeria bacterium | reverse complement strand
CCGGTTCCTTCCGTGTCCTTGCGGTACTGCTCGATGTAGTCCATCGCGTGCTTGGTATCGTTGCGGAAGAGATAGTATTCCGTGGCGATCTGGAGCAGGACCAGGTCGCCGGGGAATTTCATCAGCGTTGCCTGCAGTTCGTCCTCGTTCAGCGCGTTCCGGTCGTACTTGTCCAGCATGATGATGCGCTGGAGGAACGAATTGTCGTCGCCGGGCATCTGGATCAGATTTGCGATGGCCGCGTAATCGGCGACCTGGCGGGAATCCGGGAAGCTCTTCATGTCGCCGATCTCGGACAGCAGGAAGCGAAGCGCGGCGGAACGGGCCCGCTCCCGGAGGTCCAGGAACGGAGCCCGGGTCATGAGGCGGTTCAGCATGAGACGCACTTCGGACGCCGAACCGTTGTTGACGGCGAGGATGAGGGAAATCAGCAAAGACATCGGAGTTTCGATCGTGGAACCGGAGGCCTGCAGGCGGGACTTCGTCTCGGACAGGTCGCCCGCGGCGAACGCCGTCAATGCGTCGAGGTACGCCGCGATGATCCGCGACTGACGCCCCTTAAGTTTGCGGATGCGGTCGGCCATGGGGGGGATCAGCTCGGGCTGTCCGCTCAGGAGACTGCTTTCGCCGTACAGGACCGGCATCTCCGTGTTGACTTTGTTCTTCAGGAATTCTTCGCTCACGCGGATGGCGTCCTCGAACCGGTACCGGGAGAAATAATAGTTCGCCAGGAGGGGAGCGCCCGCGAAATTGTTCAGCTCGGCCGATTCGATCAGCATGGCCTCGATTTTGGAGGCACTTTCTTCGTCCGGGATCTTCGAGAGCAGATACACGCGCATGTTCAGGAGCTCGAACCGGACGGACGGGTCCTTCACGTCGTCAAGCGCGGCGAAGAGCTTGTCGGCCTCGCGCGGGACCAGGGGCTCCGCCTTCAGCAAGGTTTCGGCGAAACGCCCCATTTCGGTCTGGGCGAAGAATTTGGGTTCCGCGAGGGACTTCGAGCGGTAGAACGATTTCCCCTCCGGGACGTGGCCTGAATGAAGGGCGGACAACAGGTACAGTGCCGCGGTTTCCGGATCCAGGGTCTCGTTTTCGACCTGCTTCAAGCTCAGCTGCGAGTAGATGACGTTGTAATTCCTCGCACGCATCGCGCTCTTGAGGTAGTCGTCGTAATACTGTTTGTTCAGCGGGTCCAGGCGCACCAGACGCTGACGGAAGAACGTTTCGTTCCCCCAGTCGCCGTAATGGTGGTAGATGTTGGCCAGGGCGGCCAGCGCGTTTTCCCTGTGGGGGTCGCGGCTCAGCACGCGGATCAGCTTGTCCTTCGCATCGTCGTAGTCGCCCGCATTGTACAGGGCGATCGCCCGGGCACATTCGATGCTCCGGTCGAGGTCTTTCATCAGGAAGAAAATGCACGCGCCGAGACAGCCCAGCATGATGAGCAGGAACCCGGAGAGGATGAGGATGCGTTTCGGGGTCAGGCGGATGCCGCCCACGCGCACATAGTGACGCTTCGGGTGCTCCGGGTCCTCGGTCTTGCCGTGCTCGAACAGCATCGTGAACCGGGGATCCTGGCGATACTTGCTCTCCAGTTCCTCCCGGGTCGGACGCCGTCCCCCGGATGCAAAAGAGGACCCGTCGTCCGCAGTCTCTTCGGACTCGGACGCGGATCCCGTTTCGGGGATGCGAACGTCCCCCGCGGCTCCGTCTTCTTCGGCGGAGGGAACGCGGAGGTCGTTGTCAGGATCTGTCATCCCGGATGCCGTCATGACTCCTGAACGGCATGAGCGTTTTGCTGCTTGCGGCGGGAATATCCCATGAAGAGTGCGAGAGCAGCAAGGGACAGGATCAGCGTAACGGTCGGGCTGGGCAGAGGTTCACCCATGACCAGGACGTCGATCTTGCCGTCGAACGGGTCTTCGGAGAAATCGAGCTGGTAGAAGCTGTCGGCATTATATCCGGCGTAGTAGGCGGGATCGCTGCTCAGCACGCTGATCGACATCGGAGTGAATCCGCCTTCCGCGTTCCGGAATCCGAACTGGACGGAGTCGCCCTTCGCAAAAGAGCCCAGAGACACGAGCTCGTTGCCGTTCGCGTCCGTGGACACGGCCACGTTCTCGGAGATGGCCTCGGACAGGGGCACAAAGGTCTCTGCCGTGCCGGACTTCACGAGATAGCCGCGCGTCCGGCCGTCTTCAGCAGCACCCCGGATCGTCGTGAGCTTCGTCGCGAGATTGGTGTCGGGGCGGGCGATGGCCACGATCCGCATTTTGTCCTGGGCAGTCAGCGAGTCCACGGTTTTCTGTTCCTGCGCGGAAAGGACGAATGCGCCGACAGTCAGGAACCCGGCCAGCGCGGCCATAAAGAATTTCTTGCTCATTACCTACCTCCTGTTTGACGCCCCGTCCTCGCGGACGAAGCGGAACTTGTGCAAATCGGAAAACCGTATTCCGGCAATCCGGCTACAGTTGATTATCGCGTAAACGTTAATACTATATCACAGAAAAACACAAATGTCAAACGCTTTTTTCTTTTTTTCAAAGGAAATACAATTTATACCGCATTATTCACAGAAAAATTCGATCCGGAAAACCACTGGACTGTCGTTCCCGCCAGGTGTCCCGCTCATCAGATGGAATTCGAACATCCCGTCCGTTTTCATCGCGTTCATGTCCAGGCGCAGGTCGGAATCCAGCCGGATCGTGGTGAAGAGCGAATTGCCGCGGCTCTCCGTGTCGACCGTCACCCCGGGCACGTCCAGCGCGGTCAGGTCGCGCCGGATGGACTCCAGCAGCATCAGCGCGTCGGCGAACGCGTCCCCGCGGAGCGGGATCCGCTGAAGAGCGGCGTCCGCCCCCGGCATGGACGCCAGCGGGATCGGGATACGCCCGTCGCCCGGAATCTCGCCGAAATCGCCGGGCAGGAGCATCGGGTCGACGTCGATGGCGTACTGGCGCGAAGACGGCGTATTCGACACCAGACGCGCCCGGACATAATCCCCTGCCCCGGGTTCCGCATCCAGCGCCGGGGTCGCGACCTGGTGCGTCGGGAGCGCGGTCTGGATGTTCTGCGTCCCGGCGACGGTCCGGCCACGCAGTTCGCGGTTGGTTTGCATGCGGTCGGTCAGGAGGAAGACGAAGAAGCCCGCCAGCAGGAAGAGCGCGGCGATGCGGAAGATCCACGCCGTGCGGGAATCGGCCGCTTCGCGCCGTCCGGGTCTCGCAGGCGGCGGCAGCTTCGCGTTCTCGGCGCGCACGTATGCCGCGATCCGGGCGTTCATGCGGGGGTCGGGTTCGCTCAGCAGCGCCCCGGCCAGGGTCCGGCGGATGAATTCGTAGTCCGAGAGGCGTTTCGCGCAGTCGGGGCACGCCTCGAAATGCGCGCGCACGGTCTCGTCCGGCACGAATTCGCCGTCGAAGTACGCGGAGAGTGTTTCGATGTCCGGGCAGCCGGGGGAAGTCGCCTGGGTGTTCATGGTAGCTCTTTCTGCCTCCGTATGGGTTGGCATCCGTCAGCGCGAACCCGCGGACGGGTTGAATCCGAGGGACGCCAGCGTATCGCGCAGCATTTCACGGCCCCGCGACAGACGGGATTTCACGGTGCCGACCTTGCAGTCGAGTTTCCGCGCGATCTGCTCGTACGGCATGTCGTTCACATGCCGCAGCAGCATCGTCTCCCGCAGGTTGTCGGGCAGACCGTTCAATGCCTTCATGATGTTTTTGCCGATCTCTTCGTGTTCCAGCGCCAGGTCCGGCTCCATGCGCCGGTCCGGCACGTCCTGTTCCGTTTCCTGACCGGAATCGCCGCCGTCGGAGTCCGCCGGCTGGGACAGACTCACGTTGAGTCCTGCGCCGCGCCGGTGATTCCACTGGTACTTGTTCCGGGCCAGGTTCAATGCGATGCGATGGAGCCACGTCTCCAGGCTCGATTCTCCGCGGAAGGCGCCGAGGGCGCGGTAGGCGCGCAGGAACGTATCCTGCACGACTTCCTCGGCGTCCTGCCTCGAACCGAGCAGGGCGTAGGCCACCTTGTACAGCTTCGCCGAGTACATCTCGATCAGGCCGTCGAATGCGGCCGCGTCGCCGCTTCGGAAAGCCGTCAGGAGCGCTTCTTCCCGGGTCTTCTGTTCCGAATCCATCGCTCGTTCACTTCCTCAGACAATTTGTTTCACGTTTTGTTCCGCCGTTTCCGGCATTTTCCCGGCATTTTCCCGGGATTTGAACCGGAACGCCCTCACAGCCGCTTCTTCGTTTTCCGGTACTGGCGTATCTTCGCCAGCGATTCGTCGCGCATGGCGAACGCGTCCTTCAGGAACGAGTCGCGGATCTCCTCCGGGAATTTCTCGCACTCGCCGATGAGCTCGTTGATGTCCGCGAGGAACCGTTTGGTCAGCGCGATGCGGAACGCGATCAGGTCGCCGTCCTCCAGGTGCAGGATGTCCATCGAACGCGCCAGCAGTTTGCCGAGCAGCGTGAGCGCGCACATCATGGCCTTCGCGGTCGCGGGGTCGCGCTCCACGGCGAAACACTCCGTGAGGTCGATCGCCATCTTGGACGCCGCGGAGTACAGGTCGCTGCCGTCCCGGTGGCGGATGAAATCCTCGTCCGGCACGTCGTCGTCCTCGTCGTCGTAGTCGTCCTCGTCGGGCGGCGCGAAGTCCTCCCAGGTGGACCCTCTCCGACGCATGCGCCGGGAGATGACCTTGTCCTCGTCCGGGAGATCGATGTAGCGCGGGAGTTCGGCCAGGTAGTCGTGCACCCGGTCGTCGTCCTTCCGTATCTCCTTCTCCCAGTCGAATTCGTCGCGGGAATCCTCGTCGCGGAAGGGATCGGTCATGCTTTGGCTCCCGGACCGACGCCCTTCTCGGCCTGTTTTCTGCGGGCTTCGGCGAGCTTCTTGTGCTCGGCGTCGAGTCTCGCCATGGCATCGTAGCTCGGCACGTCGCCCCAGAGCTGTTCCAGCTGGTATTTGTCGCGGGTCTCGTTCGTCATCACGTGGATCAGCAGGAATCCGAAGTCGACGATGATCCACTGGCTCTGCGGGGTCCCGTCGAGCGTGATCGGATGGATGCCGTACTCCTCGCGGACCGCGCGCTGGATGCGCTCGGCGATGGCCCCGATGTGGGGTTCGGAGAGCCCGGTGCAAATCAGGTAGTAATCGCCGATCGCGCCGTCCTGGCCGGTCATGTCGAGGCGCAGGATGTGCTCGGCCTTGTGGTCGTAGGCCACCTTCTCGCACAGCTCGATCACGTCGAGGACCTTGAAAGACGTTTTCTGTTGTTTCGTTTCCGAATTTTCGCTCATGGATGAACTCCTTGTTCCGTATAAAGATGATGTTGTTCGATGTAGTTCAGCACGGATTCCGGGGCCAGCCCCCGGCAGGCTTCGACGCCCCCGGCCGCCAGGCGTTCCCGAAGCGACGTCGAGGAAATGTCGAATTCGGGCGCGCCGTTCAGCACGCCGTCCGTCAGTTTCCGCCGCAGATCGTCGGGCCAGACCTTTCGCAGCAGCTCCTCGTCGGCCTCGTTCCCCGGGCGCGGATACGACAGGAACCGGTTCTCCCGGACCAGGCGTTCCGCCTGATACCACTGGTGGAGCTGGTTCAGCGAATCCGTCCCGATGATCCAGACGAACTGCTCGCCGGGGTGGCGCGCCTTCAGGATGTCGAGCGTCTCGACCGTGTACGAAGGCCCGGGGCGTTCGCCCTCGATCGTGCTCACGCTCATCCGGGGATGCCCCGCGATGGCCAGACGCAGCATCTCGGCGCGGTCGGCGAACGGCGCCGGGGCGAATCCGGATTTGTGGGGCGGATGCAGGGCGGGCAGGAACACCACGCGGGTCACGAGTCCGGTCTCCAGCAGATGCTCCGCGAGACCGATGTGTCCGTCGTGGACAGGGTCGAATGTCCCGCCGAATACTGCTGTCAGTGTTTCTTCGCTCATTCCAGGTTCGTTCAGGGTGTTCTTTTTGCGGAAAAAAACGCCTCAGGCTTGCAATCATGCAAACCCGCGCTATTGTAAATGTATCATTTAAACATAGCAGATTCCTCAAAAAAGACAAGCCGCAATCGGTTTTTTCATGAAAATCTTCTCCTTTCCCGGGCAGCTGCCCCGAACCCCGCTCTTCGCCGCCGCCGAAAAGGCCGCGGCAGTCCTGAGGAACGCCGGACACAAGGCGTATTTCGTCGGCGGTTCCGTGCGCGATCTCCTGCTCGGCAGGACGCCCGACGACGTCGACATCACGACGTCCGCCCGGCCCGAGGTCATCCAGTCGCTCTTCGAACGCTCCGTCCCGATCGGCGCGGCGTTCGGCATCATCACGGTCGTCGTCGACGACGTCCCGCTCGAGGTCGCCACGTTCCGCGCCGAACGCGGCTACAGCGACGGCCGCCGCCCCGACCACGTGGTCTACACCGACGACGAGGTCCTGGACGTGACGCGGCGCGATTTCACCGTGAACGGCCTGCTCTACGACCCCGCGGCGAACACCGTGCTCGACTGCGTCGGCGGCCTCGACGATCTCCGCTCCGGCGTGCTCCGCACCATCGGCGATCCCGTGGTGCGGTTCGGCGAGGACTATCTGCGGATCCTGCGGTTCGTGCGGTTCGCGGCGCGGTTCGGATTCGAGCCCGACCCCGCGGCGTGTTCCGCGGCTTCCAGATTCGCGGACAAACTCTCCCTCATCGCGGAGGAACGCATCCGCGACGAACTGGAGAAGATCCTCCTTGGGCCCGATCCGGCGGGGGGATTCGAAATGCTCGCCAAGCTCGGCATCCTGAAGACCGTGCTCCCGGAGGTCGACGCGCTCCGCGGCGTGGAGCAGCCGAAGCAATTCCACCCCGAGGGCGACGTCTTCGTCCACACCATGCTCCTGCTCCGTCACGCGGCCTGGAAAACGCCCCGGGTCATGTGGAGCGCCCTCCTGCACGACGTCGGCAAACCGGCCTCGAAGACCGTGAAGGACGGCGTGCCGCATTTCTACGGCCACGAGGCGGTCGGCGCCGAGATCGCGCGCGACGTGCTCGCGCGCCTTCGTTCGTCCTCCGCCCTCGCGGACTCCGTCGTCTCCGCGGTCCGCAATCACATGCGGTTCGCCTCGGTCCACCTCATGAAACGCGCCAAATGGATGCGGATCATCGCGGACGCGAATTTCCCGGTCGAACTCGAGCTTCACAGGCTCGACTGCATGTCATGCCACGGCATCCTGGACAATTACGTCCTCATGCTCGACCGTCTGCGCGAATACTCCCTCCTCCCCTCCCCTGCGAAGCCCTTCCTGACCGGGCACGACCTCATCCGGCTCGGCGTGAAGCCCGGGCCCGAGTTCGGACGCATCCTGCGCGAAGCCGAAGACCTCCGGCTCGAGGGCGAGCTCGCATCGCGCAAAAAAGCCCTCGTCTGGCTTCAGGCCAGAGTCGGGCACATGAATCAGAGTTGAGTCTGAAAAAACCGGGCTTTCCCCGGCGCGCTCACTTCAGTTCGAGCATGCGTTCGATGGGTCTCCGCGCGGCGTTCATCATCTCCGGGTCGAGCACGATCTCCTCGCACTTGCCCTGAAGCGCGGCCACCACGTTTTCGAGCGTGATCTTCTTCATGTCCGG
This sequence comes from Lentisphaeria bacterium, assembly GCA_017540385.1. GTDB lineage: Bacteria > Verrucomicrobiota > Lentisphaeria > Victivallales > UBA1829 > UBA1732. The sequence goes on along the minus strand of JAFYBD010000041.1, from coordinate 1,876 downwards.
GCAGATCACCTGCGGCAGGAGCGGATGGAACACCTTGTCCGGGTTCTCGCGCTTCATCCGGTGGATGATGCCGAGCTCCGTCCCGATGATGAACTCCCTGAACAACGATTCGGAGACGTGCCGGAGCATGCCGCCCGTGCTGAGCGCCGCGTCGGCCGCGGCCACGACCATCGGACGACATTCCGGGTGGACCAGCACTTCGGCGTCCGGGTGCGCTTCGCGCGCTTCGCGGATGCTCTCCAGCGTGATGCGGTCATGCACGGGGCAGCAGCCGCTCCACAGCGACATCGTGCGGCCGAGCTTGTCGGCCATGTTCGCGCCGAGGTTGCGGTCGGGCAGAAACATCACGGGCGCGTCGGGGGGGAGCGCGTTCAGGACGCGTTCGACGTTGCCGGAGGTGCAGCACCAGTCGACCTGGGCCTTCACCGCGGCCGAACTGTTCACATAGGCCACCAGGATCTCGTCCGGGTGTTCTTTGCGGTACTCCCGCACGGCGTCGACCGCGGCCATGTCGGCCATCGGGCATCCGGCGGTGGAATTGGGCAGGATCACGCGCGATTCGGGCGAGAGGATCTTCGCGGTCTCGGCCATGAACCGCACGCCGCAGAAGACGATGAGGTCGGCCCGATAGCGTTTCGCCTTCATGCTGAGCTCGAGCGAATCGCCGCAGAAATCCGCGATGTCCTGGATGTCGCCGTCGACGTAATTGTGCGCGAGGATGGTCGCCCCGGTCTGTTCCTTCAGGGCGAGGATTTCGGCTTTCAACTCGGCCGGATCGCGTTTCATTCGTTGCCTCCGGGGGTCTTCCCCTCGAGCTCGGCGAGTTTCGCTTCGAGCTTGTCGAGACGCGCCAACACTTTCCTCATGCGGATCGGCAGGGCGAAACGCTCCAGATACGCTTCCTGGGTCTCGCCGGGCACGCCGAACACCGTGCCGCCGGGCGGCGTGCTCTTCTGGGCTGCCGAGCAGCCGAGCACCTTGGAGCCGTCGCCCATGGTGATGTGTCCGTTCACGCCCGCTCTCGCCTGCAGGACCACGCCGCGTCCGAGCTCGGCGCTGCCGGCCACGCCGGACTGTCCGATCAGGACCGAGGATTCGCCCACGATCACGTTGTGCGCCACGAAGACGAGGTTGTCGATCTTCACGCCCTTCTTGATCCAGGTCACGCCGAACCGCGCCCGGTCGATGGTCGAACACGCGCCGACCTCCACGTCGTCGTCGATCCGCACGATGCCGTTCTGCGGCACCTTCACGAGTCCGCGGAACGTGGCGTTGTAGCCGAATCCGTCGGCGCCGATGACCGCGCCGCCGTGAATGATCACGCGGTTCCCGATGATGCAGCGGTGCATCACGCGCACTCCCGGATGAAGCATAGTGTTCTCGCCGATCTTCACGAACTGCCCGACGTAGGAGCAGGCGCAGATCTTCGTGTTCTTCCCGATCTCCGCGCCCTCCATGACGACCGCGTTCGGTCCCACGTACACGCCTTCGGCCAGCTTCACGCTCGGGTCGACGAACGCCGTCGGGTGGACTCCGGGGGGATAATCGAGCGGGGGCGGAGCGAAAAGCCCGCAAAGTTTCGAGAACGACTTGTCGGGGTCCTCGCACAGGATATTCGTCTGTCCCTCGGGCGGATCGTACTTCCAGTCGGCCGGAACCAGCACGACGCCCGCGTGGCTTTCGCGCTGGGCCTTCAGGTATTTCGCGTTGTTGAGGAACGACACTTCGTTTGCCTGCGCCAGTTTCAGGGAATTGACGGCCGTGACCACGGCATCGGGGTTGCCGACGACTGTCCCGTGAACGATCTCGGCGAGTTCGGATGCTTTATATTCTTTGCTCATATTCGTGATTCTCCTGTTCGATGAGGGGGATGTTG
>JAFYBD010000040.1 GCA_017540385.1 Lentisphaeria bacterium | reverse complement strand
TATGTCGTAACAGCCCAGGTTTTCCCATTCGGCTGGATGGTTGCTGCCGGCGCTCTGCCAGGTGCTGGTGCCATTCATCCAGTAACCGTGCTGATAGTTGCCTTCGCCGTGTTCGCCAGTCCAGACGAACATCACGTCGGAGATGCCGTTGCCGTCGATGTCGCCCTTTGCAACGTATGTCGTAGGTTCGACCGCTTCGACCACGGAGAACGCCTCGCCTGCCGCAGCCTCGGAAACGTTGCCGGCGGCGTCGACCGTCTGCACGCTCCACTGCCACGTGGCGGCGTCGGCCTTTTCGATCACGAAGCTGGTCTCGCTCGTGTTGACCGTGAATTCCTGCCCATCGTGCGAATACGTCACGATGTAGCCCTTCACGCCGGAGAGATCGTCCGTGCCGGCGGCCCAGCTCAACGTGACGGTCTGGTCGCTGACCTCGGCGACGAGCCCGGACGGAGCGCCCGGAGCCGTCTTGTCGATGTTCGTGGCTTCATACTTCGCGACCTCGGAGACGTTGCCCGCGGCGTCCGTGCCCCGGAATCCGACCGTGCCGTTGATGATGATAATCACCACGCCTTCCGCGGGGTAGTCCTGCCAGGTCTCGCCGCCGTCGAGCGTGTATTCCTTCTTCACAGAATCCTCGCTGAACGTGGCCGTCACGGTCACGCTGCCGCTCGTGAACTCGGTCACATCGGCGACCATAACCGGGGCTTCCGGCGCGACCGTGTCGATGTTCGAGAAGACGTATTCCGCCGTGCCCGTATTGCCTGCGACGTCAGTCGACTTGAAGTAATACGTACCGTTCGCGGTGACCGTGATCGTGTCTTCGTAGGGCATCCAGATCTCGCCGTCGAGCGAGTAGTAGATGGCGCTGTCGTCGTCCGTTTCGGCCGTGAGCGTGCTGCTCCGGAGCGGAGTCTGATTGTCGCCGGAGAGCGTGATCACAGGCGGCTCGGTATCTTCGAGCTCGCCGTTGGCGATGACGGTGATGTTGACGGAATAGGCGTCGACCAGGTTCTGTGTGATATCGGCGGAGCCTTCCACGAGCAGGTAGTTCATGGAGCGCATGGTCATGGTGTAAACGCCGTCCGCGAACTTGGCGGTCTGGACGAGTTTGCCGTCCGTATCGTATTCGGCGACGGTCATTCCCTCGGCGCCATCCAGCTCGATCCGGTATTTGTCAGCGTAAATATTACCGACCAGATACCAGTCGGAGTCGCCCTGACACGTGAGCAGCCCGGAGTAGTAACCGGGGTTCAGCGCGGTGGCCTTCGTGATGGACCCGTTTCCGTTGACGTCCGCCTCGTTGATCTTGCTCTGGGCGTAGTCGAAGCGGTCGACGCCGGTCGTCCAGTCAGCCTCGAACGAGAGCGTCACGTTGCACTCCGTATCGGTCTGGAGCAGGATACGGCAATCGCCGACCGGGGCTTTCGCGAAAGACACGTAGTTGACCCCTTCGGCAATTGCTTCGCCGTCTTCGGAGATCAGGGTGATGGTGACGTCCTCGCCGTTGCTGCCGGTCGCCCGGAAGCCGCCAGTGGACTTGTCCTCCGCCGTGATGGCGATGCCGAGGAACTGCTCGTTGAACACGCTGATGCCGTCCAGGACCACGCCATGGCCGGAGAAGCAGCCGATGTCGATGGCGGAGACGACGACGGACTTCTGCTGATCGAGGATGCTCGAGACACCGAAGCTGGCGACTTTCGTTTTGGCGTCGATGTTCAGGGTCTGATACGTCGTGGCCAGGCTGCCGAGCAGGGCGGACCATGCCGGGGTGGAGGTGTAGTAGGTGTTCAGGTAGGTCTGGATCACGTTGGCGGCCTGCTTGGTCGTATAACCGCCGGCAGCATAGATCCTGGCCGTGATGACCGGGTTGAACACGGCGATGCCGTAGCCGCGGTTGGCCGGAACGGTCCTGGAGCAAAGCACCACTTCCTCCAGGGTGGATTGCAGATTCGCCAGGGCGGTCTTGAACTGCTCGGACGTTTCGGAGTACCGCCTGTCCGCCATCGTCTGAACGATCACGTCGTACAGGTCGGACTGGTAGACGACGCTGCCGGGATACGCGCAGCCGTTCTGGAGCGTCTTCATCATGCCGCTGATCAGGACGCTCCTGTCCACGCTGTTGCCGCCGGCAAGGACGGAATTGGCGAAGGCTTCGAGCGCGATGGAGAGCCTGTCGTCCGTGACGTCGACGGCCGAGAGCATGGACGTCACCGTGCCGTCGCCGTACTGCTGGACGTTCTGGATCAGGACTTCCGCCATCTCTTCGGCGGTCATGTCGGCGGTGATCGTGGAGAAGAACTTCTTGTAGCCGTAAGTCGTGCCGGACGGATAGGATTCCGATTCGGAAACCACGATTACATCCGTGCTGCCGACCATCTGCGTGACCACCAGTTCGGACCCGAGCAGACAGTTGTTGAAGACCACCAGCGGGATATTGTCCTTCTGCGCCAGGAGACCGGAGACATCCGAAATGGCGAGCGAGGACGACCAGCTTTCATCGGTCGTGGCGTCCACGCAGAGAGAACCGTCTTCCGTACCGTGGTCCCACATGACCAGGGCGTAGTTTTCGGCGCCGGACTGATCCTGGGTCCAGGTGATGAAGCGGTCCAGGGTCGCGATGGACGACGTGTCGAGTTCGCCCCAGGATTCCCATTCCACGGTGACGGCGTTGCCGGGGCTGTAGGAGATCTTGCCGACGCGGGTGTCGGTCCAGTCGGAATCCCATTTGATCGTGCTGGGCGCGGGCTGGTCATCGGTCGCACCGCCCCTGTCGACGAGCACGTAGATGTCGATCTGCGAATCCAGATCGGCCTGCTGCATGGCGACGATGTCGTACAGCGCATAGGGATCGAGGTTGTTGTCCGACGCCATGTACACCATGTAAGTCCACTTCGTCGTGGCGCTTTCCGGCAGGCTCACGGAAATGTCGTAGGCGCTGTAGCTGCTGGCGACCGGAGTATCGACCGTCAGCGTGTACTCGCCGGCATCGAGCCCGTCCAGACTGATTTCGGAACCGATGCCCGAAAGCACGATCCCGTCGGCGTCTTTCACCACGTACTTCAGGCCGCTCCAGTCGCTCCGGTAGTTGCTGAACCGGATCTTGGACGCGGCGGAGCCGTTCTGCTCCAGGGTCAGATGGAACGTGTCCTCCTGGGTCACGCCGGCTCCGGCGGCGCTGATGCTCAGGCCGACGAGGTCGACGGATCCGGTAATGGAGTAAGGTTCCCGGGTTTCCAGCCAGTCGGCTTCCACTTTGTTGGAGGTGAAGCTCCAGTCCATCGTGTATTCGTTGACGGCGTTGTAAGCCGCCTTCACCTCGAGATAATAGGTGCCCGCGGCCACGCCGTTGAAAGAGATCGTTTCAACGTTTCCGGTCCCGGCGGACTCGGCTACCACGTTGCCCTTGGCGTCGATGAGACGGAGATCCAGGTCGCCCACGGAATTCTCGAAGCCGATGGACACGCCGTCGCCCCTGAGCCCCATGTTCGACAGTTTGAACTGGTAGCAGTCGACGTCGCCGACTTCGTGAATGTTCAGACCGGTGATCGAGGCCTGCGGCGTCTTCTCGATGTCGAACACCGTGGCCGCTTCGGGAGAATCGTTCCGGGCATTGGCGTCGTAACGGTCCATGTCGTACCCCGCGACTTTCTTGGTCGAGATGGAGAACGTGCTCATGTCGCCGTTCCGACCGGAGACTTTCAGCAGGTACGATCCTTTCGCGAGATCCTTCAGCGAAATTCTCCTGCCCCCGTCGGAAGTCGTCTCGGCGGTCGCGATAAGCGTGGTGCCGTTCCCGGCGTACAGGCTGAACTCGAGATCGCCGATCGCGCTGTCGTACGCGAGCTGGACGAAGTCGTTCGCCTTGCCCTTGGTATCAATCGTGAAGCTGAACCAGTCTTCGTCGTTCGCCGAGACAATGGAGCCGCCGGTCAGGGTCTGTTCGCCGGCGAGCGTGCCGAGGGCAAAGCTCTCGCCGGGAGCGGAATCCAGCTTGTCTTCCGGCAGAATCCGGAAGCTCTTCACTTCGGACCAGCCGGAGATGTTTTCGGCGGCGTCGAACGCAGCCGTCTGCCAGTAGTACACGCCTTCTTTCAGCGAACTCAGCGCGAGCTCGTTCGTCTGAACGCCGACGCCGTTGCCGGTCAGGGTTTGCGACGTGCCGTACCGCACGCGATACCCGGCCACGCCGACGTTGTCGTCCGAAGCCGTCCAGTTCAGGACGACGCCGGACCCGTTCACGGTCCCGCCGAGATCGGTCGGGGTGTCCGGGGCGGTACGGTCGGCCACGGCCAGAGTCTGAATCTGGCTCCGGGTCGTATTGCCGGCCTCGTCGCTCACGGAAACCAGGTAATACAGCGTCTTGCCCGCATCCTCCGGCTTCAGCGTGATGTTCAGGCCACCGAGCGGAGCGTTCAGGATGTCTTCCACGGACAGGGAATACTGCACGCAGACCGTCAGATCGGTTTCCGCCGTCTCGTTGTCCGAAGCCGCGACCTCGACATCGACGCCGTACCCTTCGTTTTGGAAGGCCTGAACCGAAAGAATGACCGGGGGTTCCGAATCGTCGAAGTTGACATTCATCGTCCGCGTCGACTTCATGTTGCCGGCCGCGTCGACGGCCTCGATCCGGAACGTATGGCTGCCGGTCGCGACGTCGGACTTGGTGAACGCGCCCGTTTCCACGCTGGAAACGAACTCGTCATCGAAATAAACGTTATAGGACGTAACGCCGACGTTGTCCGTGGCATCCCATTTCAGGCTCAACGACGCATTTTCCGTCGAGACCAGGACCGCTCCGATTTCAGGCGCGGTATGGTCCGCCACGACAAACGACTTGACCTGGCTCCAGCCGGTGTTGCCGGCCAGATCGGTCGCGGACACCTGATAATACAGCGTCCTGCCCGCATCCTCCGGCGTCAGGGCGAACGCCGTACCGGAGAGGGCCTCGGCCGTTTCCAGGGCCTCGGCCGACTCCGCATACCGGATCCCGTACACGAGATCGGCTGCGGGCGTGATGTTGTCCACTGCCACCGCGGAAACCGCGATCCCGTAGCCGTCGGCATCCTGAAGGGCCGCCAGGGAGGCGTTGTCGAATGCCGGGGCTTCGTCGTCTTTCTGACTCACCAGGAGATTGACGGACCGGGCGTTGTTGGTCTCGTCGGATTCCGCCACGGCGGCGCCCGCGTCCGCCACGATGCGCAGATTGTGCTGTCCGGGGGCAAGCGTTCCGGCGCGGATCACGAACTGGTTCGAGACAGACAGTCCGCTGGCAAGCTCGTCGATCGCGACGGTATCGAGGAGGCGGTCGCCGTCGTAAATCCCGACCACGGACGCTCCGGCCTTGTCGTCGCCGCCGTTGCGGACGGTGAAGTTGATCTTCACGTCCTCATCGGTGTTGACGCCGTCCTTCGACAGCGTCAGCTTGCTGATCCTGAGATCGGGGGCGCCGACCGTCAGCTGGATCTGGGCGCTGTTGTTCCCGCGGTTGTTCTCCGTGATGGCGCTGTTTCCGTCGGCGACCACACGGATCGCATGGCTGCCGGCCGCGAACGAGCCGACGTCGATCGCGAACTGCAGCGTCCCCGTCTCGTTTCCGACGTCAATGGAGCCGACGTCCACCGAGCCGAGCTCGGTGTCGCCGTTGTAAACGAAGGCACGGGACGAACCGGCGCTCACATAGCCGATGTTCCGGACCGTGAAGGACAGCGTGGCCTTTTCGTCCGTGGAGTACACGTCCTTGTCCAGGCTGATTGTGCCGATCACCAGGTCGCTCAGCATGTCGTTCTCGACGTTCAGGTTCAGGAGCATCTCGTTGTTCGCCTCGGAATACTCCGGCACGCTGTTGTTCGCGTCCAGCACCAGGCGGAGTTCCTGGATGCCGCTCGACATGGTGCCCGCTTCGATCTTGAACACGCTGACCTCGGGCGATGCTTTTGCCGCGATGGAAGCCACGGAGATCGTCTTCATCAGGACGTCGCCGCAGTAGATCTGCAGGGCGGACGCGGTCGACGCCACATCGCCCTTGTTCCCGATCTCGAAGAGCAGCATGGCCTCGCTCATGATCGAAATCGTCGTGGCGGGCTTGTTGTTTTTCGTGATCCGGACGGAATTGATGTAGAGGTCGGCACGGGGCGCCACTTCGAGCGTCTTCTGTTCGCTGGCCGTTTCGTTGCCCGCTTCGTCGTAGGCGACGACCTGGTACGTGTAGGTGCCGGCCTCGACGCCCTCCAGGACATAACCCGGCTCGCGAAGCTCGTACACAGTGCCGTTCAGCGTCAGACGGTACCCCGCCACGCCGATGTTGTCGGTGGCTTCTTCCCATGCCACGGTGACCGCGCACTCCGCGAAGGTCGCGTTCGGCTGGGCTTTCAGTTCCGGTGCCGTGAGGTCGTTCACGGTGAACGGCTTCGCGGTCGTCCACGTGGTGTTCCCCGCGGCGTCCTTCACGCCGACCTGGTAATACAGCGTCCGGCCGGCTTCGGCGGGCGTCAGTTCGAAGTTCAGTCCGTCGATCATGTCGGCGGTCGCCAGGTCCTCGGCGTTTACGGCATACCGCACGCAGTACGTCAGGGCGTCCGCGGCAGTCCGGTCGTCGGAGGCGGTGACCGCGGCCGTGAAGAGATAACCGGTCCCGCTCTGTGCGAGGACGGCGCTCTCGATGACCGGCGCGGTCTTGTCGATGTTGTCGACCGTGCAGGTCGTGACCTCGGAGACGTTTCCGGCTGCGTCGACGCCGCGGAAGGACACGACGGCGTTCTGCGTGAACGTCAGGGGCTGCGTATATTCTTTCCAGTTCGCGCCGTCCGTCGAATACTCCTTCACCACGGAATCATCGCTGAAGGTCGCCGCGACCTCCACCGGCTGGTTCGTGCTCTCGGTGATGCTCCTGACCGCGACCGGCGCGTCAGGCGCGACGGTGTCGATGTTGTCGAACTGGATCTGCGCCGTTCCGGTATTCCCGGCTTCGTCCGTCGTCTTGAAGTAATACACGCCGTTTCCGGTGACCGCGATCTCGGACTCGTAGGGGATCCAGGTCTGCTCGTCGGTCGAATAATAGATCGGCATGCCGCCGTCCGAGACCGCCGAAATCGTGCTGGCCTGAAGCGGCGTCTCGGTGTCGCCGGTCAGGGTGATGACCGGGGCGACCCTGTCGATGCAGTCGACCGTGTAGCTGGTGACCTCGGACATGTTGCCCAGGGCGTCGGCCGAGCGGAAATACACCGTGCCGTTGTCCGTGAACGTGATCGGCTGCGAATACGCCTGCCAGCTCTTGCCGTCGAGGCTGTATTCCTTCACGACGGAATCGGCGCTGAACACGCCCGTCACGATCACATCCTGATTCGTCGGGCCGGTGATGTTCGGGGAAGCCGTCGGCGCTTCCGGCGGGACCTTGTCGATATTGTTGACCGTGTAGCTGGTGATTTCGGAGGGATTGCCGGCGCCGTCGATGCCGCGGAAGAGCACCGTCCCGTTTTCGGCGACCGTGACCGCGAGGGTCCAGCGGACGATCCCCGGTGCGTCATACGTCAGCCAGGTCTTGCCGCCGTCGAGACTGTATTCGCCCAAGGTGGAATCGAAGCTGTACTCGACGGTCAGGGTCACGTCCGAATTCGTCAGCTCGGTGATGTCGGCCGCGACCGTCGGTTTCTTCGGCGGGGTCTTGTCGATGTTCATGACCATGTAGTTCACCTGGGCGCTGTTGCCGGCAGCGTCGGTGCCGCGGAAATTCACCATGCTGATGGCCGTGACCGCGACGGGCTCGGTGTACGGCTTCCAGGTCTTGCCGTTGTCGACGCTGTATTCCCGAACCACGGAATCCTCGCTGAACTCGACGCTGAGATGCACGTCCTGGTTCGTCAGATCGGTGATGTCGGGAGTCACGATCGGCGCTTCGGGGGCTTCCCGGTCGATGTAGTCGACCGTATAGCTCGTGACGTCGGACATGTTGCCCGCCGCGTCGGCCGCGCGGAAGTACACCTTGCCGTTTTCCGTGAACGTGATCGGCTGCGAGTACGTCTTCCAGGTCTTGCCGTCGTCGAGGCTGTATTCCTTCACCGTGCTGTCCTCGCTGAAGATGCCCGTTACGACGACGTTCTGGTTCGTCGGGCCTGCGATGTCCGGGGATGCCGTGGGGGCGACGGGGGCTTCCCGGTCGATGTTGTCGACCGTGTAGCTCGTGACCTCGGAGTGGTTTCCGGCGCCGTCGATGCCGCGGAACAGCACCATGCCGTTTTCGGTGAGCGTGACCGGGATGGTCCAGCGGACGATCCCCGGTGCGTCATACGTCAGCCAGGTCTTGCCGTCGTCGAGACTGTATTCGCCCAGGGTGGAATCGAAGCTGTACTCGACGGTCAAGGTCACGTTCGAGCTCGTGGGCTCGGTGATGTCCGCCGTGACTTTCGGCTCCTTGGGCGCGGTCTTGTCGATGTTCATGACCATGTAGTTCACCCGGACGATGTTGCCAGCCTCGTCAATGCCTCGGAAATTCACCATGCTGATGGCCGTGACCGTCACAGGCCCGGTGTACGGCTGCCAGGTCTTGCCGTTGTCGACGCTGTATTCCCGGGTCACACATTCATCTGCGAACTCGGCCGTGAGGTGCACGTCCTGGTTCGTCAGGGCGGTGATGTCCGGAGTGACGATGATGTCGTCCGGCATTTCCCTGTCGATGTAGTCGACCGTGTAGCTCGTGACCTCGGAGACGTTGCCCACGGCGTCGGCCGCGCGGAAATGCACCGTGCCGTTCTCGGTGAACGTGATCGCCTTCGAGTATGCCTGCCAGGTCTTGCCGTCGAGGCTGTATTCCTTCACTGCGGAATCGGCGCTGAAGACGCCGGCCACGACCACGTTGCCGCTGGTCGGACCGGTGACGTCCGGGGAGGCCGTCGGGGCGACGGGCGCGACCGTGTCGATGTTGTCGACCGTGCAGGTCGTAACTTCGGAGACGTTTCCGGCTGCGTCGACGCCGCGGAAGTACACGACGGCGTTCTGCGTGAACGTCAGAGGCTGCGTATAGTCCTGCCAGTTCGCGCCGTCCGTCGAATACTCCTTCACCACGGAATCGGCGCTGAAGGTCGCCGTGACCTCAACCGGCTGGTTCGTGTCCGCCGTAATGCTCGGGACCGCGACCGGTTTTTCCGGGGCGACGGTGTCGATGTTGTCGAACCGGATCTGCGCCGTTCCGGTGTTCCCGGCGTCGTCCGTGATCTTGAAGTAATACACGCCGTTCGCGGTGACCGCGATCTCGGACACGTAAAGGTTCCATGACTGATTGTCGGTCGAATAGAAGATCGGCAGGTCGGAGTCCGAGACCGCCGAAACCGTGCTGGCCTGAAGCGGCGTCACATTGTCGCCGGTCAGGGTGATGACCGGGGCGACCCGGTTGATGTAGTCGACCGTGTAGCTCGTGACCCCGGACATATTGCCCGCGGCGTCGGCCGCGCGGAAATACACCGTGCCGTTGTCCGTAAACGTGATCGCATCCGAGTACGCCTGCCAGGTCTTGCCGTCGAGCGAGTATTCCCGGACCGTGCTGTCGGCGCTGAAGACGCCCGTCACGATCACGTCCTGATTCGTCGGGCCGGTGATGTTTGCGACGGCCGTCGGCGCGTCCGGTGCGATCTTGTCGATGTTGTTGACCGAGTAGCTCGTGATGTCGGACACGTTGCCCACCTCGTCGGCCGCACGGAAATACACCGTGCCGTTTGCCGTGAACGTGATCGGCTGCGAATACGTCTGCCAGGTCCTGCCGTCGAGGCTGTATTCCTTCACGGCGGAATCCTCGCTGAAGACACCCGTCACGATCACGTCGCCGCCGGTCGGGTCGGAGATGCTCGGGGATGCCGTCGGAGCGACCGGGGCATCCTTGTCGATGTTGTCGACCGTGTAGGTCGTGACCTCGGAAATGTTTCCGGCGGCATCGATGCCGCGGAAGGAGATCGTCCCGTTCTCGGTGAACTTCACCCCCGCGCGGTAATTCGTCCAGGCTCCCCCGTTCTGAGAATACTGCCTTTCCACGGAGTCGTCGGAGAATTTCGCCATCACGAACAGGTTCTTGTTCGTCGGCTCCAATTCGGTCGGGGTGGCCACCGGGGCTTCCGGCGCGATCTTGTCGATGTTGCCGACCGTGCAGCCCGCGACCTCGGACATGTTGCCGTCGGCGTCCGCAGAGCGGAAATACACCGTGCCGTTATCCGTGAACGTGATCGCCTCGGTGTACGCCTGCCACGTCGTGCCGTCGAACGAGTATTCCTTCGTCTCGGCGTTGGCGCTGAAGGTCGCGCTGACGACCACGTCGCCGTTGGTCGGGTCCGTGGTGCTTACGGAGACGACCGGCGTTGAAGGTGCGGTCACGATATTCTCGAACGCGATGGAATTGATTCCCACATTCCCTGCGGCGTCGGTCGCCTTGAAGTAGTACGTGCCGTTTTCGGTCACGGAGATCGCGGAGACATATTGCTTCCAGGTGATGTTGTCCGTCGAGTAATAGAGGGTCGCGCCAGCTTCGGTGGAGGCCGTCAGGACGGCCGACTGAGCGGGCGAAGCATTGTCGCCGGCCAGGGTGATGACCGGAGCTTCCTTGTCGATATTGGAGACCGTGTATTGTGCGATTTCGGACATGTTGCCCGCGGCGTCGACCGAACGGAACAGGACCACGCCGTTTGTCGTCACCGTGACCGCGTCGGTATAGTCGGTCCAGATCACGCCATCCAGAGAATACTCTTTCGTCACACAGTCGTCACTGAACACCGCAGTCAAGGTCACATTGCCGTTCGTGAGCTCCGTGATGCTCGCGGTGACGGTCGGCTTCTCCGGCGCGACCGTGTCGATGTTTCTGACCACGTAGGTCGAAATTTCGGACATGTTGCCGTTGGCGCCGACCGAACGGAAATACACCGCGCCGTTGGCCATGAACGTGATCGGATCCGTGTACGTCTGCCAGATCCTGCAGTCGAACGAGTATTCATTCGACACGGCTTTGTCGTCGAAAATCGCGGTCACGACCACGGCGCCGTTGGTCGGGTCCGTGGTGTTTACGGAGAAGACCGGAGTTGCGAGAAACTCGACGGGGGGTGTGGTCTGCTCGATATTCGTGACCTCGTACGAGCCGGTGGATACGTTCCCGGCTGCGTCGTAGGCCTTGAAATAGATCACGGTATTTTCGAAAACGGTCACGCCGCCGTAATAGTTCTGCCAGGAGCCGTCGTCGCCAACTCGGTACAGGATGTAATCCACGCCCATGTCATCCGTGAAAACGGCCTGGACCGTGACGCTGCCAGTCGTCGGCTCCGTAACGTCCGCATAGAGACCCTCCAGCACCGGAGCCGTGACGTCCGCCTGCGGGGGAGCGTATTCATTGATCGTCAGGATCAGATCGTTGTTGTCCGAGAGTCCGAGCGTGTACGTTTTGCCCTCGATGACACAGGTCTCGCCGAGGGTCAGCGCCATGCCATAGAAAGACACGGTGCTGTTGAACGACGCGGCATCGGTTGCCAGAACGTATGCTCCGACGGTGCCGCTGTAGTCGTTCAGCGTGTAGTTCATCGCACCGCTGACGAAGGACAATCCCTGGTACTGGGCGGTCATGCCCATATTCGTATATCCGGTGTCGAAGACGATCGTGCCGTTGATGGTGATCGGGCGGTTGAACACGGCCGTGCCGACGACCGTGGCCCCGGCGTCCACCACGATGTTCACGTCGTAGGAATTCGTGAAGGAAACCATGCCGCCGATGACTTCGACCGTTCCGTCCTCCGCGACGGCAGCTGCGGCCGCGTCCAGTGAGGCGAAAGCATCGAGCCCGATCACGGCGGTCGTACCTGCGATCTCAATCACGGAGCCTTCCGTATAATCGGCAAATTCGCTGTTCACGTAGACCAGCGACGGTGCTTCCGGCTCCACGATGTAGTTGTCGCCGTGGTAAATCACCAGGTTGCCCTTGGAGGTGATGGAGTAGCCGCCGTCGAAGATACCATATTCGTACTCAGTGTCGCCGACCATGACTTTGGTGCCTTCCTCAAGCTTCGAAATGGTGAGACCGGAGACGATAACATTGTTTCCCTCAACGAGATCGCCGATGACGTTGATCGTGCCGACGTCGGAAATGCCGGAGGCGGTGAGCGTGGAGCCGGTCGCGATGTTCAGGACGCTGTTTTCGCCGAGCAGGGCGATGCTGCCGGCGTGGACGTTCGCGCCAGCCTCGACGGTCATCGTGTTCCATCTGCTGATGTCGCCGACGACGCTCTGCTGTTCGTGGGCCTTGAAAACCACGCTGAAGTCGGCCGCGGTCTGATCGCCTGCGGCGGAGAGAAGATTGCCGGCGCGGGCTCCCGCGAGATTCAGGATCTGCGCGCCGTAGAGCTTGTCGCTGACGGCGGACGTGCTGCCGGCGCTGTTGATCGAGGTCAGGAACGTGAAGTTGCCGATCGAGGAGTTCGTGACGCTGATGGTCGTGTCGGCGTAGATCGTTTCTTTCTTGTCGCCCCGGAGTTCGTATGCGACGAAATCGTCCGCGATGGAACCTCCGCCGATCGTGCCGGTGACCGTGCACTGGTGTTCCGAGGTGCCGACGCCGCCTTTCGTGACGAAGGTCAAACCGGTTGTCGAACCGGTGAGTTCGAACGTGATGTCGCCGTCGACCCAGCCGGTGCGTCTCCAGCCGGAGCCGTTGAGGCCTGTGCCGACGACGAGGCCGTTCACGGTGGAATCGGTCATCTTCAGCGTGATGTCGCCGTGCAGGGTCAGCTCGCCTTTGTCGTTGCGGGAGGCGCTGGACACGTTCGGGAGCATCATGAACGCGCCGCTGAACGACGAACCGGTGACCGTGATGTCGAGATCCGCGTAGCTGTTGAAACTCTGCCCGCTGGAGTCGACGCCCATGTGGATGACATGGAAGCTGTTGCCGAACAGGGAATTCGTGATCGTGCCGGTGATCCTGGCCTGGTTGTCGATGGTGCCGACCTGGCCTCTGGTAACGCCGGCCACGCTCATGACGTTCAGATTGTCCAGGGTGAAGGTGATGTCGCCGTCGACCGCGGCGAAACGATGGTTGGTGGCGGTGCCGTTGTCAACGCCGTAACCGGAACCTGCGGCCAGGGCCAGGAACTGCATGCTGGTATTCTTGATGGTGATTGCGTAGTCGCCCACGAAGTTTGCATCGGTCGTCGCGCCGAACCCGTGATAGCCACCGCTGGAGAACGAGACTCCTTCGATGTAGACGTTCAGTGTGCCATCGGAATCGGGCGTGTAGGTGCCGGCCTCTCTCGGCAGGGCGTAGATGTAACCGGAGTTGATGCCGGAAATGTACAGGTCGTAAACGGATCCGTTGTCACGAGCGTTCAAGATGATGTTGCTGCCGACGCTGAGGTTCGTGATGAACAGCGCGGACCCGTCCGCCGGATACGCAGGGGAAGTCGTGCCGCCGGACAGAGCGCCGAAGGCGTTTTCGCCGTAGATCAGTTCTTCGCCGGTGGTCGAGTCGTACGGCGGAGTGGATTCTTCGGAAAGGTAGGATCCGTCGACGTAAATGTTGCCGATCGTTGTGAAGCCGTTCAGTTCGAGTTCTTCGAGCGTTGCCATTCTTTTTGTTCTCCTGGACTGTCTTGTTTGTTTATGTGTAAGATTGATTTGAACTCAGATGAGGGGATTTCCGTTTGCGGCGGAGGCTGACATGGCCGGAATCGGAGATATAAAAAACCTCCCGGAGCATGAATGGAGCTTGCGGAAGGTGGAGTGGATCGAAATGTGAATGCGGTTTGTACTGGATAACGGAATGCCGCGGGAGGAATCTGAACAGTACCATCGGGTGCCGCCAGGGGAAAACGAACTTGTCCGGGGCGGAGGCTCCATGCCCGTACGAGGATGTGCCGACGCCCGCCGGATGAAGGGCGTTCCGGCTGAAAAGAAGAACTTGCTGTCGGGATATTCGGACCTGGGCATATAAGACTCACGATGATGTTTGACTCAAATAGAGCAAAATGAGCTCAAACGCTAGATTCCAAAGCGCGCGAAACAGTTTCTTACATCAATTTAAATCGTCTCACGAGAAAGTCAAGCCCGATAACAAGGAATATTTCTTTTTTTTATTGTTAGTTAATTCCGCCTATGATTTTTCACGAGGAAATGCACGTGCATTCCATGGAAAAAACTGGTTACCACAAAATGAGTTCAAAGATCGATTTTTAGCAATTTCTCTCTCGGCGATCTGTCCTGTCTCCTTATGCCCGTGACCTAAAATTGAGGG
>JAFYBD010000039.1 GCA_017540385.1 Lentisphaeria bacterium | reverse complement strand
GATGACGGTTCACAAGAACACTGTGGCGAACGAGAACTTGTTCGGCCACAACGGCTACCTGAAGGTTTACGACGGAGGCATTGCGAGCGGGAACGTGCTGAACGCCGGCTATATCGGCGTTGAAGTGCACTCCGGGGCAAAGGTGACCGGCACGACGGCGTTTGTCGGCAGCGGGTATTTCACGGTGTACAGCGGCGGATTAGCGGAGAACACGGTATACAGCGACAGTTATTACTGGGGCAACCATTTTAATGTGATGGCCGGCGCAATCATTACCGGGACGACGATCAACAACGGGGTCATCTACGTCCAGACGGGAGCGGAGGCGAATGCAACGCTGATGGCTGGAGGAGTGATTAATGCGGCGGGCACGCTGAGCGTATTTACCGCGACTGGCGGCACGCTGAATATCGCGAGCGGGGGAGTGCTGACCGGTGCTGTCGACATCATGGGCGGCAATGTGGCGATCGCCGAGGGCGGCACGTTCCTGATCGACCTCACGAGCCGTGCGCCGCGGTCCGCTGCGGAGGTCAGCGGCATCGGCAAGGTCTCCGGCACGAAGGTTATCACGGTGAAGATCTCCGACACGCAGGCGGCCGGGAAATACCTGCTGTCCGCCGACGCAGACGGTTTCAACGGGAGCATCAGCGTGGTGAACGGCGCGGGCGAGGAGCTCGGGACGCTCACGGTGGACGGTTCGGCCACGATCGGCGGGACGGACTGCCATCTGGTGGTCTCGCGGCATACGCTGAAATTCTTCTACGGAATCGACGTGATCCCGTCCGACGTGTACGTGGACACGAACTGGAGCGACGAGGAGCCGGGCGCGACGGTGACGGTCGGCGGAGAGACCGCGACCATCGGATTCGACGCGTTCGCGACCGGAGCGGCGGCCGCGGCGGCCGTGGACGAGGACGACGGCATCCTGTACATTCAGGCGGGCAGCGCCGTGTCGTTCCCGGGAGCCACGCGCGAAGTGATCGTGTCGTCCGGAGGCGGCCTCGAGGTGTCGTCCGGGGCAACCGTGGGACTCGCGACAATCCTGAGCGGCGGTGAGCTCAATGCTTGCGGAGGATCGTTGGCGTCGGCCAGCGTCGCTGCGGGCGGCCGGATGACGATCACGGACGGCGCGAAGGTGCAGAGCCTGATCGCGGAGTCGAAGTCGATCTTCACGTTCGTGGTCACGCCGGAGACCGGGATCGCCGGGACCGTGGGCGACGATGAGGTCGCAATCGGCGGGGGGACGGCGGCGAATTGCAGAGTCAACGCCTCGTGCACGCTCGAACTCGCGAACGGCGCGACGGCATACGATACGGTCGCGGTCGGGGCTTCGGCGCTGGTCCGCGCGGATTCCGGCGGGACGGCAGTGCGCACGACGGTCGGAGCCGGGGCAACCGCGGCAGCGGAGGCCGGAGGGACGTTGAACGGCGTGAACCTGGATGCCGGAGGGACACTGGAACTGGCGTCCGGCGGCAAACTCACCGGGCGGGCAGCGTTGGCCGCAGGGGCTTCGTACAAGATCGAAGCTGGCGCGATCGTCGACTTCGACATCTCCGGGCTCACCTCGCCGAGCATGGAGCTGCTCGTGAACGACGTGTCGTACCTGCTGGGAGAGACGGATTTCACGCTCACGGTGTCAGGTTCCCAGGAATGCGGGACCTATTACTTCGCGGGCGGAGCGGCGGACTTCGAGGGGACGATCTCCGTGGTC
Organism: Lentisphaeria bacterium; assembly: GCA_017540385.1. Classification (GTDB taxonomy): domain Bacteria; phylum Verrucomicrobiota; class Lentisphaeria; order Victivallales; family UBA1829; genus UBA1732. Next base: position 2,173 of record JAFYBD010000039.1, on the reverse strand, counting down.
GACACGGCCGGGACCGTGCTAGGTACGCTCGCCGTGGGCGAGACCGTGAAAATCGGCTCGGCCTATTATACCCTGCGGCTGACCGACGGCCTGCTGGGCGTGACCATCGCCGAGCCGGACACGATCACCACGAGACGGTCCGATATCGACGGCAACGGCATCAGCGACGTGATGTTCGCATGGAGCGGATACAACTACCAGCACGGGTACTGGATGAACGGTTCGGACCAGTGGCTGAGCGCGAATTCGCCGCATCCGGCCGACTGGGACAACCTCGGCTGCCACGACATGACCGGAAACGGCAAGGCGGACAGCGTGCTCGTCGGAAACGTGGTCATCAACGACGTGAAGGGCGCATACATCGGGTATTATTTGAACGCGTACGATGACCCGGACGGCTCGACCTGGGTGAACATCGGCTACCTCACGAACGAGGACAACATCGACTGGAAGAACACGGTCGGCAACCTGACAGGCAACGAGGCCGGCGTGAACTCGATCGTGTGGTTCGCGCCCGAACTCAGCGCGCTCGGGGCGTGGGTCGACGGCACCGATGAATGGGGCGGGATCGCCGTCGACGACCTGGACGAGACCTGGACACTCATCGGCTGCGGCGATTTCAATGGCGACGGGCAGGAGTCCATCCTGATGGCCCAAAACGGCGGCGAGCAGTATTATGCCATCGACATTGACGGGACCAAGACCTCGATGGGCAATGCCGACTGGTCCTCCGGGTGGGAAGTCCGCGCGATCGGCGACTTCCTCGGCGATGGCAAGGACGACCTGGTGCTGTTCCACAACGAGACCGGGTCCATGGTCCTGCTCGCAGACGGCAACCTCGATGATTACACGTCCATCGGCCAACTCGACGCGACCGACTGGTTCGTGGTCGGCGCGGGAGATTACAACGGTGACCAGCACGACGACCTGCTGGTGCGGCAGTATTCGACCGGCATGCTGGGGTATTACCGCTGCGCCGACCAGGACCACTGGGTCGAACTCGGCCGTGGCGTGGACATGGACTGGACGGTCATCGCCTGACACCCCAAAGAGGTGTAAAAGTAGTGCTCTCAGCTTCGCTTGAGCACGGACTAGACTTCACGCCCCCGGCTGGAAACGGCCGGGGGCTTTTTGTATGGGCGGATAGGACGACGTATAGGTCCCATAGGTCTTATCGGAGTAAATGCCCACCCCCGTGCCGTCGCGAAGCACGGCACTGCGACAATCCAAGCGTCAGCTTGGCCGGGGGCATTTTCTATAGTCGGACAGGCGGATAGGGGAGACTTCGTCTCCTTTTTTCGGAAACGCGGTTGAAAATCCGGGGAAAACTGGTATATTGATAGGATAACTTTTTTCATTTCACCTAAACTCAAGGAGTTCAACTTATGAAAGTCGTAGTCGCATATTCCGGGGGTCTCGATACCTCCGTCATCGTGAAATGGGTCAAAGAGACGTACAACGCCGAGGTCATCGGCTACTGCGCGGACGTCGGCCAGGCCGAGGAAACGTCCGGCGTGGAACAGAAGTGCATCAACACGGGCGCGACCAAGTGCTACGTGGAAGACCTCACCGAAGAATTCGCCCGCGACTTCATCTTCCCGATGATGCAGGCGAACGCGATCTACGAGGGCAACTACCTGCTCGGCACGTCCATCGCACGCCCGCTCATCGCCAAGCGCCTCGTCGAGGTCGCGAAGGCCGAGGGCGCGGACGCCATCTGCCACGGCGCGACCGGCAAGGGCAACGACCAGGTCCGTTTCGAGATCAACGCGAACGCCATCGACCCCTCCATCAAGATCATCGCCGCCTGGCGCGACCCGAACTGGCATTTCCGCTCCCGTTCCGAAATGATCGAGTACGCCCACAAGAACAACATCCCGGTCTCCAGCACGCTGAAGAAGCCGTACTCCATGGACCGCAACCTCCTGCACATCTCGTTCGAAGGCGGCATCCTGGAGGATCCGTGGCAGGAATGCCCGGAGGACATCTCCGTGATGACGAAGCCGCTCTCCCAGGCCGCGAACGAGCCGGAAGACGTGATCATCGAGTTCGAAAAGGGCATCCCGGTGAAGGTCAACGGCGAAGCGCTCTCCCCCGCGAACGTCATGCGCAAGCTGAACGAGCTCGGCTCCAAGCACGCGGTCGGCCGCGTCGACATCGTCGAGAACCGTTT
>JAFYBD010000038.1 GCA_017540385.1 Lentisphaeria bacterium | reverse complement strand
TGATCTCGGCCGCGAGTCTCTGGGACATGGTGCGCTCGCCGCGGGTTCTCGAATAGGCTACCAGCCAACGGAGACCCAGGGTCTGACGGCGTTCCGGACGGACTTCCATAGGAACCTGATAGTTGGAACCGCCGACGCGGCGTGCCTTGACTTCAAGAACGGGCATGATGTTTTCCAGAGCTTCCTGGAAGACTTCCAGCGGGTTCGAGTTGGTCTTGGCTTCTACTTCTGCGAAAGCGTCGTAAACGATCTTCTGCGCAACGCCCTTCTTGCCGTCGAGCATTACGTTGTTCACGAGCTTGGTAACGAGCTTGGAATTGTAAAGCGGATCCGGCAGGACGTCTCTTTTTGCGATCTGACCTCTTCTGGACACTGTGCTTCCCTCCTTCATCAAAAATATGAGATCATAGGTACTCGAAAGTGTGACTTTCGCCCGTGTCGTCCATAAACATCTATTACTGGTACGGAAGACGGGGTGAGCGAAGGATTCGAGTGGGGGGCCGGATTATTTCTTCTTCGGCCTCTTGGCGCCGTACTTGGAACGGGCCTGCATGCGGTTGGCGACGCCCTGGGCGTCCAGCGTGCCGCGGATGATGTGGTAACGGACACCGGGAAGGTCGCGCACACGGCCGCCGCGGATCAGCACCACGGAGTGCTCCTGCAGGTTGTGACCGATGCCGGGAATGTAGGTGGTAGCCTCCATACCGTTGGTCAGTCTGACTCTGGCGATCTTCCGGAGAGCGGAGTTCGGCTTCTTCGGTCCCATGGTGGTGACCTTCGTGCAGACGCCGCGCTTCTGGGGGCTGCTCTGATCGGTGGGGCGGTTCTTCAGGGTATTGAAGCCCTGCTGCAGAACCGGGGCTTTAGACTTGTAGGTCTTGTCCGTTCTGCCCTGCTTCACGAGCTGGTTGAACGTAGGCATTTTTGTCCTCCTTTTCTTCAGTAATAAATGTTTTATACACGCGGGGAAGCTCCCGATGTACGCATGTTATCACCCGAAAATGGGCGCACGGCAAAAAGGCACCCGCATTTTCGCGGATATCCTATTATAGCACTGCGGGAGGCCGGTGTCAAGAACGAAAAAACCGCGCAGAGAAAGATTCTCCCATTTGCACAGGAAAAATTCAAATCCGCCGGAATTTTTATAGATGTTTTGACGTTGTTCGGCGCAGGAGGCCAAAAAGCCCGGAAACGCGGGGGGAAGCCCAGTCGGAGGCATGCGGAAAATTTGTGGATTTGTGCCCGTCCGGTCTTGACAAAACGGCGCTTTTTGGTTAAAATGATACCAACAACTCAAACGCGTTTTCGCCGTTCCTCAGCGGCGGGAACGGAGAAAGGCAGATTCCATGAAAAAACGCATTTTCGCATTCCTGCTCGCGCTGGCCCTGATCCTGCCGATGTTCGCGGCATGCTCGGAGAGCGGCACGAACGAAGAAAAAACCGCAGCGGCGTCCGACGGCGGCGCTTCCGCGGATGCGCAGGCTCCCGAGGTGCAGGAGGAGGAGCCGGAGATCGGTCTGGACACGGCGAAGCTGCAATACGCGGACCGCAACTACGACGGCTATGCCTACCGCATCGCGGACCGCGCGTCTGGCGACTGGATGACCTTCGACGTCTATTCATCGGAGATCACGGGCGAGGTCATCAACGACTCGGTGTTCAACCGCAATTCGGTCCTCGAGGACACCATGAACATCAAGATCGTCGAGGTGCCGTTTGACGGCGTCACCTCGAACGTGAAGACGTCGATCACGTCGGGCACGGACGATTACGACACGTTCACCGACGGTCTGAACTCCCTCGCGCCCCTGATCACGCAGCACATGATCCTCGACTTCAACACGGTCCCGACGGTCCATCCGGAGAACGCGTGGTGGGATCAGGCGCTGTACAAGGATCTTTCGGTGGGCGGCGGCGCGTACATGATGACGGGCGACATCTCGGTCATGGACAACTACGGCACGTGGTGCTACCTCTTCAACAAGCAGATGATCACGGACTACAGCCTGGAGAACCCTTACGATCTCGTCGACAGCGGCAAGTGGACGCTCGACAAGCACAACGAGATGGCCGAGGTCGCGACGAACGACACGGACGGTGACGGCAAGTGGACGATGGCGGACACCTACGGCTACGTGACCGAGACCTACAACAACATCGCGATGTGGACCTGCTTCGGGTACAAGATCTGCGACAAGGACGAGAACGACATCCCGTACTACACCTACGACGGCGAGCGCCAGATCTCCGCGCTGATGCGGATCATCCAGTCGCAGTACGCGCCGTTCTCGAACATGGGCTCGAAGTCCACGGTCACGGGCGGCGGTTCGTTCCAGGACAACACGCGCGAGAATCAGTTTGCGATCGGCCGCGCGCTGTTCTACTACGCGGGCATGAGAAACATCACGCTGTTCCGCGAGGCGGACACGGACTTCGGCATCATCCCGGCGCCGAAGGAAGACGAGACGCAGAGCCAATACTATTCGTCCTACTCGATCTACAATCTGACGGCGTACGCGCTGCCGGTGACGATCACCGACATCGACAAGGTCGGCGACATCACGGAAGCGATGGCGCATCTGTCGGTCTACACGCTGACGCCGGCGTACTACGATCAGACCCTGATCGGCAAGTCCACGCGCGACGTGGAATCGGAGCCGATGATCGCCCTGATCATGAGCACGCGCAACTTCGACCTCGGCATCGCGTTTGACTGGGGTTCGGTATTCTCGGCG
>JAFYBD010000037.1 GCA_017540385.1 Lentisphaeria bacterium | reverse complement strand
GGCGGTCCCGGCGGAAAGCTCGGAGATCGCGGCTGCGGCGCTTTTGCCAGTGGCGGCGGAATCGCGCTGAACGAGGAAGAACGCGTAGAAGAGCGCAAGGAAGCAGAGCAGGAGCATGGCTGTGACGACCGCGACGGCGAACATCAGGCGGAGACGGCGGACGGACGCGCCGGCCTTGCGGTCGACCTCGCTCATGGCTTCGCAGAGATCGGCGAACTTCGTCCCGAGCAGGTCGTAGAGCTCGTCGGAGTTCTCCTGTTTCACCACGGGATACGTCCCGGGCGCGGCGGAGGAGCCGCCTTGCGGGGGTTCGCCGGAAGCATCGGAGGGAGACGCGGGATCGGGCGGCTCGACCGTGGGATGGACGGGGAAGACGCGTTCGAGCTCGGCGTCGATGTCGGCGATGGATCGCCCGGCGTTCCGGAACTCGGCGATCTTGCAGAGGACCGCGAGGGTGCGCTCGGTGTAGAAGCGGCGGCGACCCTGGGTCTGGAGTTCGATGAAGCGGGAATACTTGCCGAGCCAGTCGGTGATGGTCGTCCTGGGGACGCCGACCTGTTCGGCGAGGTCGCTGATGGAATACAGATTAGTGTTTTCGGAATTCATATATCAACTCTCCGTAACGGGAATTTGAGCTTGTTCGTGGAGGAGCGCCCGGGCGGCGCGGACGTCGTCGCGGATCTGTCCGGCCAGTGCGGACGGCGAGGGGAACTTGACCTCGCCGCGGATGCGCGCGGCGAACCCGAGCGCCATTTCCGCGCCGTAGAGATCGGGCGCGCCGTCGACCAGGAGATGCGCCTCGACGCGGACTTCGTGTTTGCCGTAGGAATCGAACGTGGGGGCGACGCCGATGTTCACAACCGCCGGACAGCGTTTTCCCCCGACGACGGCCCAGGCCGCGTACACGCCATTCGCGGGGACCATGCCTCCGCGGACTTCGAGGTTGGCGGTGGGGCAGTGAAGTTCGGTCCCGGCGACGCCGTAACCGCCGACCACGACGCCGGTGATGGCCGGACGGCGGCCGAGGCTGGCGGCGGCGAACTCCACGTCACCCCGGGACAACGCTTCGCGGATGCGGGTGCTGCTGACCACGCCGTTGTCGTCGCAGACCTCCGGCACGGCACGGAAGACGAAGCCGAGCTCGCGCGACCGGGACTCCAGGAACGCCGCGTCGCCGGCGCATTTGGAGCCGAACCGCCAGCGCGACCCGGCGCAGACAGCGCGGACCCGGACGGACCCGGCGAGCAGACAGCGCGAGAGGAAATCCTCCGGGGAGAGCGCGGCGAACTCGAGCGTGAAGGGAAGCGTCACGACGGCTTTCACCCCGAGCGAGGCCAGGATCGCGAGCTTGCGTTCCGGCGAAACCAGCAGCGGGGGCGGATTGCCGGGGGAGAGCACGGCGCGGGGGTGCGGGCGGAACGTGAGGACGGCGGGGAGCGCGTCCAGTTCGCGGCTCAGGTCGAGCATGGACTCGATCACGGCCACGTGCCCCCGGTGGAGGCCGTCGAACGTGCCGATGGCGAACACGACGTCGCGGACGCCGTAGTCGGCGAGCTCTTCGGGGGCGCGGCAGCAGATCATGCCGGAGGCGTCCCAGTTCATTCCCGCGGAGACGGTCATGGTTTGCGCTCCCCGGAAGCGGCCGGTTTCGACTTCGGTTTCGCGGAGGGATCGTCCATCTGCTTCACGCCGGGCAGATAGGGGGTCATGAGCTTCACGATCTCGGAATTCACGCCCGAAGCCGTGCCGGCCCTGGCGGCCTCCGGCGACACGTTCGCACGGTTTTCGAGCAGGGCTTTCACCTGTTCGGGGTCGTTGTTCCGGATCGCGAGCACGAGCGCGCTGACGCCAGACGGCGAGGAGACGTTCGGATCGACCTTGTGTTCGGCGAGGAACCGGAACAGCTTCATGTCGTTCACGGTGAGCGCGAGGATGAGCGGATTGACTTTGCGTCCCGCGACCTCGACGTCATCGGTCATTTTCCGGACCGGCGGAGTCACGGTCTCTCCGGCCTCGTTCTTGTAGGACGGGACCCTCCACCGGCCGGAATATTCGTAGTACAGGCGCACGGAAAGCGCCTCGGGGGAATACGTTTTGAGCTTGGTCAGGTCGGGCGCGAGGATCGTCTCCATGTAGCCGGATTCGACCGCTTTCGTGGAGGTGAGGATGTCGATCATCATCTCGGCCTTCTTCTTCAGCACGGGATAATCGCCGCCGATCAGGGCGACCGACCCGGGGCCCCTCAGCATCAGGAACGTGAAGAACTGCGCCATGTCCATCTCGGGCGAATACATCGACGCCCTGCTCACGAAATACTGATCCCAATCGGCGATCACCTCTTCGAGCTTCTGTTTGGCACGCCCGGTCACGTTGCCGCGCGCATTTTCGTAGGAGAAAGCGTCCGGGTTCAGCTTCGACCACTTCACGGTATTGGTGCGGGACATGAGCCGGAGCTGGAGGTAGAAGATGTTCGTGTAGAACTGCTCTTCCTTCAAATCCGCGTCGAGGAAGAGATCGTCGCCGACGACACGGTGCTGAAACATCCCCCCGTCGCGGTCGTACACGGTGTCCTTGAAAATCACGGACTTGAACTTGAAACGTTTCAGAAACGAGGGCGGGACGGGATAGAGCATGTCGTAGAAAGACGCGACGACGGCCTGGAAGCGTTCCTCGGTGACCGCGAGCCCGTCGGGATCCTTGCGGACCGAACGCGATCTGTCGGGGCGGATGCGGTAGAGGGCGATCTCGCTGCGGAACTCCTTCTCCAGATCGGAATCGGCCGCAAAGGCACGAAACATCCCCGGGAGCAGCAAGAATAAAAACAGCAGCAATCCGGCAGTCCGAAGTCTCATCATCATCACCCCCTGTGGCGGTTCCGGCGGCACCCCATCGTTTATTACCATGAAACGCGCGGGCGGCCGCAAAAATGCAGTATCATAATATACTGCTAAAACTGGGGATTTAAAGCGGAAAACGGCAGAAAGACGGGAAAAGGAGCGGCGCGGCGGGGCGGATCGCCGGAGCAAAGGAGCCCGAGACAGCGGATGCGGGAAAAAAACGCCGTGCGCGCTTGACTATTGGCCGATGCCGTGATATACTATTCTGACCGATTTTTATCCTAATCTCAACCCGGGAGCCCCCTCATGTCCTCGAATCTTCGTTATCAGCGCGTGTTACTCAAAATCAGCGGTGAAGCACTGAAAGGCAAACAGGAATACGGTTACGACCCCGCCGCGGTCGACGCGGCCGTCGCCCGGATCGCGGAAGCGAGAGCTCTCGGCGTACAGATCGCGCTCGTGGTGGGAGCGGGCAACATCTGGCGCGGAGCCGGAGCGGCCGGAATGGACCGCGTGACGGCCGACCACATGGGCATGCTCGCGACGGTCATGAACGCCCTGCGCCTGAAAGACGCATTCCAGAAGGCCGGGATTCCGGTGAACGTCCACGCGTCCGCCGACCTGAGGCCGTTCGCGCCGAGATTCGAACGCGACGCCGCGCTGGAACAGCTCTCACGCGGCGAGATCGTGATCTACGCAGGCGGGACCGGATGCCCGTTCTTCACCACCGACACGACCGCGGCGCTGCGCGCGCTGGAATCGAACTGCCAGGCGCTCGTGAAGGCGACGAAAGTGAACGGCATCTACACGGCCGACCCGGTGAAGGACCCGACCGCGAAGAAATTCGACGAACTCACGTTCCAGCAGGCCATCGAGGGGCATTACAAAATCATGGACGCGGCGGCGTTCTCGCTCTGCGCCGACAACAACCTCGCGATCGTGGTCTGCAAATTCGAGGAACCCGGCGCGCTCGGACGCGTGCTGACCGGGGATTTCTCCGCCGGAACGATCGTGGCAGGCTAACGCCTGCACTTCGGTTCTGCCCGGCTTCGCTCGGGCAGCAGGTTAACGCCTGCACTTCGGTTCTGCCCGGCTTCGCTCGGACAGCAGGCTAACGCCTGCACTTCGGTTCTGCCCGGCTTCGCTCGGGCAGTGTTTACGGGACAGGGGAGGTATCCGCGTCTTTTCCCGGCCAGGATTCTGCGTCGGGGAGGAGTTTTTCCAGCCGTGACATCAGGTCCATGCCGACTCCGTCCGGCCAGTCGCAGTTGTTGCGCAGGACCAGGATGGCGGTGCGGTTGTCGAGGTCGACGCCGAAGAACGACGCCACGCCGAAGGTCATGCCGTAGCGGATGAGGCAGCGGTGCCCCGCCGGGGAGTCGACGAGATAGTAATTGTAATGCACCACGGTCTCGCTGGCCCCGCTGAAGGGAGTTTCGCGGTCCATGGCGAGGAACGTCTCGCGGTAGTTGCGGAGGCAGCGCATCTGATCGGCCGCACTGGACCAGACGCCGCCGGCGGTGCGGAGGCCTTCGCCGAGGTCGTGGGAGCGCACGTGCCGGCCGCGGAACCAGAAGAACGGGATGTCGCCGGAATGGGTCCCGGCGAGGCGTTCGTCCTTGCCTTCGGGCGGTCCGAACGAGGTGTCCTTCAGTCCCCACGGCCGGATGATGAAGGTATCCATGAGGTCGGGGACCGTCTCGCCGGTGAGGGATTCGAGCGCGAGTCCGAGGAGGCCGTATCCGAGGTTGCTGTAGCGGATGCGGGGATGCGAGACGGCGCTGCGGCACTCGGAGTTGCTCAGCGTCTCGATCAGGCCCTCGCGCGTGGTGTAGTCCTCGTAGACGTTGCCGTCCCATATCTCCGCCGAGATGACCGGCCAGATGCTGGTGAGCGTGGAGCTTTCGCGGGGGAGGCCGGACCGGTGCAGCAGGAGGTCGCGGACGGTAATCGGGGCGTATTCCTCCGGCAGTTCTTCGAGCCCGGGGCAGTCCTTCAACGGCGTATCGAGGTCGATCCGCCCCTGGCGTTCGAGCTCGGTGACCATCGCGAAGACCATGTTCTTCGTGAGGGAGCCGATGGGAAAGATGGTGTCGGCGTCGAGCTTTTTCTCCGGGTCGAGCACGTCGGACCGCCCCGAAACGGCAGTGAACGCCGCGCCGTCGGGCAGGATCACGCCCGCCACGACGCCGACGCTCCGGGTGTCGCGGATGTAGTCGTCGGCGAAATCCTGCAGGAGCTGCCGGACGCCCTCCTCCGAGCGCGGATAGTCCGGGAGCGTGGAGGAGCAGGCCGTCAGGAGAACGGCCGGAAGACAGAACAGGAACGCCGCGAGGAAACGGCGCCCCCGTTCATGCGCTTCGGAGCGGGCACGGCACATGGCGTGGAGAGGCTGGGGTCAGCCCTTGATGATCTGCGTGCCGACGCCGGTATTCGTGAAGATCTCCAGCAGCAGGGAGTGCGGCAGGCGGCCGTCGGCCATGTGGACCTGCGTGACGCCGTTCTCGATGGCGTCGATGCAGCTGCGGATCTTCGGGAGCATGCCGCCGGACAGGACGCCCGTTTCGATGAGCTCCGGCACCATGGAGGTGCGGATTTCGGAGATGAGCGTGGACTCGTCCTTCGGGTCGCGGAGCACGCCGGGGACGTCGCTCAGGAACACGAGCTTGCGGGCGTGGAGGGCCTTCGCGATCTCGCAGGCGGCGAGGTCGGCGTTGATGTTGTACGGCTGGCCGTGGAAGTCCATCGCGAGCGGGGTGACGACCGGGATGATGCGGAAGTTCAGGGAGTCGAGGATCGGACGGGGATCGACGCCGATGATGCGGCCGACGAACCCGATGTCGGATTCCTCGCCGGTCACGGGATCGCGCGAGAGCATCTTCTCGCAGCGGAGGATCTTCTTGCCGGAGATCTGGGCGCCGATGCCGCCGGTGCGGAGGATGGAATCGACGAGGCTGCGGTTCACCTGATTGTGCAGGACGTCGTCGACGACGCCGATGGTGGCCTCGTCGGTGAAGCGGAGGCCGTTCACGAAGCGCGTCTGGATGTTCTGTTCCTTCAGTCTGGCCGTGATGGCCTTGCCTCCGCCGTGGACGACCACGACCTTCATGCCGATGGCCTCCAACATGACGATGTCGCGCATGGTGCGCGCGGTGAGATCGGCGTCCTCCATGGCGCTGCCGCCGAACTTGACGACGGCGACGGAGTCGCGGAACTGCTGGATATAGGGGAGCGCCTCCATGAGGACGTCCGCTTTGTGAATGAGGTCCTGTTTGTATGCGGTATCCATGATGATGAATCCTTTCCGTGCGGAGAATCAGGTGTGGTAGTCCGCGTTGATCTTGACGTAGTCGTAGGTGATGTCGCTGGTCCAGACGACGTCGGAGGCGACTCCGGCGCCGAGGTCGATGTGAACGGTGAAGGAACCGGCCTTCATGAGCGCGGCGAGGTCGCTCTCGGGCGTGCCGGCGTCCATGCCGCCCCGGACGACCGGGACGTCGTTGTAGTCGAGCGAAACGTTCTCCGGGCGGAACCGCGCGCCGGAATACCCTGCGGCGGCGAGGACGCGTCCCCAGTTCGGGTCGCAGCCGAACCACGCGGTCTTGCAGAGCATGGAGTCGGCGATGGCCCTGGCGCAGACGTGGGCCTGAGCGGCGTCCATCGCGCCAGTCACGAGGACTTCGACGAACTTCGAGGAGCCCTCTCCGTCCATGACCATGCCCTTCGCGAGGGTCTGGGCGACCTGCCGGACGGCGGTTGCGAAGAGCTGCGCGGCTTCGGAGCCGTCGTACGCGATCTTCACGCCGGATTCGCCGTTGGCGAGCAGCAGGCAGGTGTCGTTCGTGCTCATGTCGTTGTCGACCGTGATGCGGTTGAACGAG
>JAFYBD010000036.1 GCA_017540385.1 Lentisphaeria bacterium | reverse complement strand
CTTCAAGTCCCTTCTCTGAGCATCGATGTCGCTGAGAACGTCCTGACCGACCTCTTTCGGATATTTTGCGGAGAACGCAGTCATGTAGGCTTCGCTCAGCGTGGTGATCTCGAAGAGGATGAGCCCGAGCGCATAGATGTCTGCACGCTGGTCGGTGTGCTCGCCGTGGATGGCCTCCGGCGAGAGGAAACGCGGGGTGCCGGAGATGGTGCTCGGGCGTACCCATTTCTCCGGGTCGTAGCCGGGCTCCTGGATCAGGCGCGCGATGCCCCAGTCCATGATGTAGGTCTCGTGGAATTCGCCGATGAGGATGTTCTCCGGCTTCAGGTCACAGTGCATGATGTTGCGGCTGTTCGCGTACTCCAGGGCGTCGCAGACGCGCAGGAAGATCTCCAGGCGGTACATGAGCGACTTGTGTTCGTCGAACTGCGCGATACCGGAAGTGCGGTACTGGTGATCGAGCTGCTCCAGGTAACTCTTCAGCGTCTTCCCGTCGATGAGTTTCATCACGAGGTGCAGGCCGTTCTGGTCGTCGGTGTTCAGGGAGTAGATCGGCACGATGGCGGGATGGCTGAGCTGCGCGGTCACGCGCGCCTCCTGCAGGAACTGGCCGCGCGTGAACGAGTCGTCGGGCTGCGCCTTCAGCGTCTTGATCGCCACCAGACGGCGCAGCGTGAGGTCTTCGCCCTCGCGTATGATGCCCTGGCCGCCCTCGGCGAAGATTTTGCCCAGGCGGTATTCGCCGGTCACGTCCGCCAGCTTCACGTCCAGCTGGTCGTCGAACCGGATCTCGGATTTATCCACGTGGGTGAAGGAGACGGTGGTGTCCTGGTCCCGGTTGAGGTTCTTCAGACCGAGCGCGATCGACGTGACTGTTTGGACTTTTCCCGATGTGGCGGTACCGTTGCTCATGGCGTCGCCTCCTTCCATGCTTTATCCAGGCTCCCGAGGCAGTGCCGCAGGTCGATCTTCTCGACGTACCAGAATTCCATCGACGGCACGTAGGCGCAGCAGTAGACCATGGTGCCCGCGGGCTCCTTTCGGATGACCGCGCCGAATTCGCGTTCCTCCAGCCACGGGAGCAGCCATGGATCGGGGTATGGGCCGCAGTTGGTGAGCAGCGTGTGTTCGCCGTCGTTCTGTCGCTCCATCATCACGCCGCCGTCACGCCCGATGAAATACTGCGACACTACGCCGCGCGCGAGGTTCTCCGCATCGTTCAGCATGGCGTTGATGTGGCGGCCGGAGAGCAGGAGAGCTGCGCCGCCGATGGGCTTGTCATCGGGGCCCAGCGGGATGGACACAGGCAGGAGCATGGTCTCGGCGGTCAAACTCGCCGCATCCTCGTTGAGGAAGACCGGCGTACTCCAGTGCGCCTTTTTCCGTCCGGGAGCGACCGCTTCGCGATACCAGAGGATCTCGGACGGAAGACCCGATTCGCTTTTCATTGTGTATGGATAATGCAGCGACGTGCCGTTCTGCAGCATGATCTCAATACGGTGGATGGGGTTCACGGATTCGCTCAGGCGGTGGATTTGACGGTCCTCGCTCTCGCCGGTGATGTGGGCGTTTACAGGCGCCAGCAGCATGTAGCGGAAGAGCGTGGGCTCGAGCAGGCCCAGGCGGGTGAATTCGGGATTCTTGAGGTCGTCCACGCTCCCGGCCTCGATCTTCCGGAAACTCACGGAGTCGCCGTAGATCGGCGAGAATTCGGTCTGAATGCCGTTCCCGTTCGTGAGCGCGGCGCTGTTTGGCGGCACGAGGTACTGCGAACCGTTCTCGACCGTGTCGATGTGGCCGGAGAGCAGGAACTCCACTTCGAACTTGATGGAATCAAGCATGGAGTTGAACTTCTCGGTCTGGAGATTGAACTGGTGCGCGGTCTTCCTGCACGCCGCCTGTGCCGTGCCCAGCACGTGGTCGTCGAGGTAGGAGACCTGCGCCGTGCGGACGTCGTTGAAGATGTTGTACGCCGCCAGCGCGCCGCCAAGCACGATCAGGGTCAGGAAGAAGAGGAACATGCCCCGGTGGTGCGCGTTCACCAGCTTCGCGAAGCGTTTCGACAGGCTGATCCGCCGCGCCGTGGTTTCCGACGAATGAAGGAATCTGCGGATGTCCATCGCGAGCGCCTCGACCGATTCGTAGCGTTTCTCCGGGTCGGGCGAGATCGCTTTCAGCGTGACGGCGCGCAGATCGTCGTCGATGGCCCCGCCGAAACGGTGCTCGACCGGGGGCGTGTCGCCGTTGCGGAGTTTCTCGATGATCTCCGGTGCGGAATCGTTGGGGAACGGCGGATGCAGGGTCACGACCTCATAGAGCAACATGCCGAGCGCGTATACGTCGCTGCGGATGTCGGGCTCTCGTCCGGCGATGAGTTCGGGGGCGACGAACCGCGGATCAATCAGCGCCGGCGGTTTGTTGGCGGGTGCGGGTTCCGTACCGCGTTTCTTCAGGAACCGGGCGAACCCCCAGCCCTTGATATACACTTCGTGATATTTGCCGATCAGGATGTTCTGCGGATGCAGATTGCAGTGTACCACGCCCCGCGAGTGGGCACAGGTCAAGCCGTCGCAGATGCCCATGATGAGCTCGAGACGGAAGACCAGCGAATCGGCCTCTTCGTTTTTCCGGAATCCCTCGCTGCGGTAATGCGACACAGTCCGGTTCAGGTATTTGCGGAGGTCGGTGCCGTCGGTCAGTTTCACGGCGGAGTGCAGCCCCCCGCGGTAGTCGCGGCCGACGCTGTAGATCGGCAGGATCGAGGGGTGGTCCAGCTGGGCGGAGATTTCGGCTTCGGCCAGGAAATTGGCGCGCTCCTCCGGATCCAGGAGCTTTTCGTCCCGCAGCGAGTACACCGCCACTTCGCGTTCCAGCCCCAGGTCCTGACCCACGGACACCACATAACGCGCCCCTTCTGTGAGGCGGTAGTCGATTTCGTAACGGTCCTCGAGTTCGGGCAGCCTCGCGTCGGCTTCCTCCAGACGCCCCACGTCGGCACGTTCGCGGCGATGGTCCTGACTGTCGATCATGGCGCCCACGTCGCGCTTGCCGCCGCCGAATCCGTGCAGGGCCGACGACAGGATCGCGGTCGGGTTGTGCAGGATGGTCTGGATCTTCGCCCGGGTGTCCGAGGCGTGCGAATGTTCGCCCGAACCGGCGCGTTCGACGCCGTTTTCCGGGCTCAGCACGATCGTGCGGTCGGGCTCGTCCCCGGACATGACGACGGTCTTGTCGATGTCAGCGGGATTCATCACGATCGTGCGTTCGGGCTCCGGGGCGGGCTGAGGCGCGGATGGGGTGGGGGACGGCGCGGATGCGGACGCCCCGGCGGTCGTTTCCGCCGTGCTGACCGGGTCCTGTTTGTGCTCGTCGTCCAAGGTTCGCTCTCCGAAAATGCCCGGTCACATGATCTTGAACCGGGGAAGGTCCTGAATGTCGATGAGGCCGACGACTTTCCGTCCGTCGTCGACCACGATGATGTCGTCGATGTGGCGCCGCTCCAGGATCCGCAGGGCTTCGATGGCCAGGGCGTCCTGCCGCACGCATTCGGGGTGCGGGGTCATGACTTCGCTGACCTTGCGCGAGAGGATGGAGAGGTCGCTGTCGATCCTGCGGCGGAAATCGCCGTCGGTGAAGATCCCGAGCAGATTCCGTTCCGAATCCGCTACGATGGCGCAGCCGCAGCGCGCCGAGGTCATCTTGAGCAGCGCGGACTTCACCTCGTCGTCGGGCGAGACGAGCGCGACGTGTTCGCCGGTCCGCATGAGGTCGCCGATCCGAAGCGTCACGGCGCGCCCGATGGCTCCGCCGGGGTGACGCATGCCGTAATCCTCGCGGGTGAAATTCCGCGCCTCCAGCAGCACCATCGCGAGCGCGTCGCCGATCGCCAGCTGCGCGGTCGAGGTGGTCGTCGGGGCCAGATTGAACGGGCAGGCTTCGCGTTCGACGTGCCCGATGACCACGATGTCCGAGAGCTTCGCCAGCGAGGATTCCGGTTCGCCCGTGATGCACGCCACCGGCACGCCGAGACGTTTCGCAGGCACGATGATCCGCGTGAGCTCGTTCGTCTCGCCGCTGTAACTCAGCGCGAGCATGAGGTCGCCGTCCTGCAGCACGCCCAGATCGCCGTGCATGGCCTCCACGGGGTGCATGAAAATTGAGGGCGAACCCGTGCTGGACAGCGTGGCGGCGATCTTCTGCCCCACGTGGCCGCTTTTGCCCACCCCGGTCACGACGATCTTGCCGTTCCGGTCGAGCGTCTTCATGCACGCGGCAACGAGCTGGATGAATCCGTCGCCGAGCTGGTCGCGCACCGCGGCGAGCCCGTCGATTTCGATGTCGAAGACCTGGCGCGCTTTCTCGATCACGGCCTTTGCGTCCATTTCCATAGCTCAATCCCCCGGCTCGGTAGCCTGTCTTTAGCCCGATATTGTGTCTCAGTTAATCTTTATTATCTCAATATACATTCCGAACCGGAAAAGGCAAGCTCCCTTTGAAGATTTCCCGCGTTTTTTTCCGCCGTAATCCGCCTTTTTTATATGGTTTTTAAGCCGTCCGGGCAACATCACAGGGGAGTTTGTTCTTGTTTGAGGGGTATCTCGAATAATTCGATCGGATGGATTTTCAGCGTATGGGCCAAAAGGACCAATGCAGGAAGATTCGAGCGTGGCTGCCGGAAAGTAACCACCGGAAAATTTACCAGTTGGACTTTGTCCGGACGCGAAAAGCCGCCGAAAACCCATTTTTAGAGGTGTTCTGAGGTAAGATCCTGTCCTTTTTTTGCCCTGGCGGCGTAGCCGCCCCCAGCGAAGCGGCATCACTTTAGCGAACGTGCGCGAGCGTAGCCGCGCACAACGGAAGTGCAGGCACTGCCTGCCGCGCCTCGCGGTTACCAGAAAGAAAGTCGAGCGTGAGCGAGTTTTCCGAGGTGGCGCAGCCCCCCAGCAAGGCTGCTAACTTTTTGTGAACGTGCGCGAGCGTAGCCGCGCACAACGGAAGTGCAGGCGCCAGCCCGCCGCGCCTCGCGGTTCCCAGAAAGAGAGTCGAGCGTGAGTGAGTATTCCGAGGCGGCATAGCCGCCCCCAGCGAAGCGGCTTTTATGCGAACGTGCGCGAGCGTAGCCTCGCACAGCTTCCGTGCAGGCACTGCCTGCCGCGCCTCGCGGTTCCCAGAAAGAATGTCGAGCGTAAGCGAGTTTTCCGAGGCGGCGCAGCCGCCCCCAGCGAAGCGGCTTTTATGCGAACGTGCGCGAGCGTAGCCGCGCACAACGGAAGTGCAGGCGTTAGCCTGCCGCGCCTCGCGGT
>JAFYBD010000035.1 GCA_017540385.1 Lentisphaeria bacterium | reverse complement strand
GAAGCGGTCCTGGAAAGCTATGTTCAGCATCCGCATATCGGCAAGATCGGGGAGACACAGTTCCCCAAGCGCCACTTGATCCTGGCTGTGCTGAAGAAGCTGCAGTATGTCATTTTCCCCGGCTTTTTCGACCAGAAGGAGCTCCGGAGCGACAACATACGCTTCTACACCGGCCAGCTGCTCGAAGAGATCGGCGAGGTGCTGACGGCGCAGATCGCCAAGACGCTCCGCCTCTTCACCGAGGCATACTGCGACGCGCCGGACGACGCGGTGCAGAAACGCGCCGAGGAGATCGTGGACGCGTTTCTCGCCGCGATCCCCAAGATTCGCGAATACCTCGCCACGGACATCGAGGCCGCGTTCGAGGGCGACCCCGCCGCGTTCAGTCGCGACGAGGTGATCTCCTCGTATCCCGGCATCTATGCCACGATGGTGAACCGCATCGCGCACGAGCTGTACACGCTCGGCGTGCCGCTGATCCCGCGCATCATGACCGAACACGCCCACAGCGTCACGGGGATCGACATCCATCCGGGCGCGAAGATCGGGAAGTATTTCTTCATCGACCACGGCACGGGCATCGTGATCGGGGAGACCGCGGAGATCGGCGAACACGCCAAGATCTACCAGGGCGTCACGCTCGGCGCGCTCTCCACGCGCGGCGGCCAGCAGCTGAAGGGGACGAAACGCCATCCGACCATCGAGGACGACGTGACGATCTATTCGGGCGCGTCCATCCTCGGCGGAGAGACCGTGATCAGCGAGGGCGTCGTGATCGGCGGCAACGCATTCGTCACGAAATCGGTCCCCGAACAGACCCGCGTGAGCGCCAAGATGCCGGAACTTCAGTTCAAACGCCATGAATCCGTGGAGTTCCAGAACGGAGAGTTCCTGAACTACGAGATTTGAGGATGTTTCTCCATAAACAATGCAATAAAATGGAAGCGTGGCCGCCTGGAAAGGTGACCACGCTTCCATTATGTTTGGAGTTAGAAAAAAAGAGCTTATTTCAGGGCGTTTTCGAGCTGGTCCAGCGCCTGCTTCAGCGTCGCGCGCGGGACCGCGATGTTGAACCGCTGGAACCCCGCGCCGCCCGCGCCGAAGATGGGACCGCTGTCGAGCCAGAGTCTGGCACGGTCGATGATGAAACGGTCCAGTTCGCCCGCGCCGAGATTGAGCTTGGAGAAGTTCACCCAGGGGAGATAGGTCCCTTCCGGTTCGACGAGCTGGAGTTGAGGCAGCCGCGTGCGGATCGTTTCGCGCAGGTAGGCGACGTTTTCGTACAGGTAGGCGACGAGCTGGTCCACCCAGTCCGCACCGGACCGGTAGGCCGTCTGGCAGGCGACCAGCCCCATGATGTTCGACTGGCTGTAGCCCTCGGCGTCCAGTTCGCGTTTGAACGCCTTTCTTACTTGTGCGTTCGAGATGAAGATATTGGCGATGTGCAGGCCCGCGAGGTTGAACGTCTTGCTCGGAGCCGTGCAGACAGCGCAATGCTGTGCGACCTCTTCGGAGAGCGACGCGAACACGATGTGTCGGCTGCCGGGATACACAAAATCCTCGTGAATTTCGTCCGCCGCCACAAACACGCCGTGACGGAGGCAGATTTCCGCCATCCGCTCGAGTTCGGCACGCGTCCACACGCGCCCGACGGGGTTGTGCGGACTGCACAGGATAAAGAGTTTCACGCCGTTCTCGACGATCTTGCGCTCGAAATCCTCGAAATCAATGGAGTATTTCCGCCCGTCGAAAAGGAGTTCGTTCACGACGAGCTTGCGGCCGTTGTCGCGGATGCCCTCGCGGAAGCAGTAGTACACCGGCTCCTGGATCAGGACGGCGTCTCCGGGCTGCGTGAGGCAGCGGATCAGCGTGCAGATCGCGAACACCACGCCCGGCGTGCGCACCGAGGTGTGCGGATCGACCGTCCAGCCGTGACGCGTCCCGAACCATTGTGCGAGCGCGTCGAAATAGGTCCCGTCCGGGTCGGAATACCCGAAGATGCCGTGCGCGGCTTTCGCCGCGAGGGCTTCGCGTACGGACGGCGGCGTCCGGAAATCCATGTCCGCCACCCACATCGGCAGCAGGCCGTCCGGCTTGCCGCGCTCCCTGGCGAAATCGTATTTGAGGCTGTTGGTGTGCTCGCGCGGGATGATCTCGTCGAAATCGTACTTCATGCCGGTTCCTCCTCCGTTTTCTTTTCGAGCGCGGTCCGGAGGTCGTCGATGAGGTCGTCGGCGTTTTCGATGCCGACCGAAATCCGCAGGAAACGGTCGTTGATGCCGCGTTTGAGGCGTTCCTCCTCCGGCACGTCGGCATGCGTCTGGAGCATGGGATACGTGATGAGGCTGTCCACACCGCCGAGGCTCTCCGCGTACTGAAAGAGCCGGACTTCCTTCAGAATCTTCCGCGCGGTTTCGGGGCTGTCCACCTCCATGGACAGCATGCCGCCGAACCCGGAACACTGGCGTCTGGTCACCTCATAGCCGGGGTGATCGGGGAAGCCGATGTAATAGACTTTTCTGACCTCGGGACGTTCCCGCAGCCAGTACGCGATCTTCTCCGCGTTCGCCGCCTGTTTTTCCCGGCGCACGGACAGGGTCTTGATCCCGCGTTCCAGCAGGAAACAGTCAAACGGCGCT
>JAFYBD010000034.1 GCA_017540385.1 Lentisphaeria bacterium | reverse complement strand
GGTATTTCGCGCCCACGGTCAGCATCAGCGCCATGAAGACCGCGCTCAGCGCGAGCGGGGCCAGCGAGGAGAGCCCGCCCCCGGAGGTCGAGAACGTCCCCAGCTGGCACACCAGCAGCATCAGCGGCATCACGGTCAGGTCCTGCACGATGGAGATGCCGATCATCACGCGCCCCGAGAGAGAGTTTTCGAATCCCTTGCTGGAGAGCGTTTTCAGGACGACCGCGGTACTGGTGGAAACGAAGCAGATGCCGAAGAGGAACAGCGAAGCCGTGGAGCTGAAGAGCGGCATCTTCGAATCGGGGCTCATGTTCAGGGTCGGGACACGGCTCAGCAGCCACGCCAGACCGGTCCCGGCGGCGAACGTGAAGAAGACCTGCGCCAATGCGCCGAAGACCGCGATTTTGAAGATGGGCCGGATGTCGGCCTTCGAGAATTCAAGCCCCATCGAGAAGAGCAGCAGCGCCACGCCGATGTTCGCGAGCGATCCGACGGCCGTCTCCGCGACATCGCCGAATCCAGCGCGGAAGAATACGCCGACGATCACGCCTGCGAGGATGTAGCCCAGGATCAGCGGCTGGCGCAGTTTCTTCGCGGCCACGCCGCCGATGAGGCCGGTGACCACGATCACCAGCAGCGCCGCGATGATTGCCTCCTCGTCCGTGCCGCTCATATTGTCCACGGCCGACTGCAGCCACGCTTGAATGTGTTCGATCCGTTCTCCCATTCGTCAGGCTCCCGGCGGCGTCAGCCGTCGCGGTCCATGGAGAACTGCGTGTCGTGGAGCTCGCGGTAACGCCCGTTCATCGGGATGATGCGCGCCAGCGCGATGCGCTGTTTCTCCCCGCCGGAGAGCTTGCAGCCCTTTTCCCCGGCCTCCTCCTCGTAACCGAGCGGATGCGTGCCGGAGACGATCAGGCCCATGATGACGCCGACTGCGAGCCGGAGCCAGTACGGACGCGCGAAGCTCAGGATCCGCCAGTAGCTGACGGATTTCATCGCCTTTTCGTTTTCGGTGCGCCTGCTCATGGATGCCTTCGGGGTGGATGGAGGGGGAAAACGCGGCTCCGGGATCGGTTCGGTTATTTCGCCTCGACCGAATACACCCAGCCGCCGTCCTTGCTCCAGGCCCGTCCGATCCGGACCGGGAGACGGCGCGTGTCGGAGTTCGCGGAGAGTTTGGCGAGGATGCCTTCGAGCTCGTAGAGTTTGTCTTCGAGGTTGAGTTTGTGGGCGAGTTCGGCAGCGGAACCGGTGAACGGCGCCACGCCGGGGAGCGAAGTCTCGAGCCCGGTCAGGAGCTGGATCACGCCTTTGCTCGCGAGCTTGTACGCCTGGACTCCGGGCTGGTGGAACGCATTGATATGGATGAGCTCGGCATACGCCGCGACGGCGCGTTCGTACAGCGCGATGATCATGCCCAGGCAATACGCGTCGACATCCGGGATGCGCATCTCGATCACGCTCCGGCCGCGCCCGCGAAGGGCGTTGGAGAGCCCGGTCAGGAATCCGTGCAGGTAGTCGCCCATGTCGATGCCGTCAGCGACCGGCGCGGGCACGCTGTCCTTCAGCACCTCGATGAACGTGATGAAGAAGTCGTTGCGGCCGTCGTTCAGCTGCTGGATGAACGCGTGGGCGTCGGTGCCGCCCTTGTTGCCGAAGACGTTCAGGCCCTGGTGCACGACGTTTCCGTCGAGGTCGAGCTCCTTGCCCAGGCTCTCCATCACCAGCTGCTGCAGATAGCGCGACAGCAGGATCAGGCGGTCCGAATACGGCACGATGACCATGTTCCGGTCGCCCTTACCCCCGCCCGCGATGTACCACATGGCGGACATCATGTAGGCCGGATTGTGCAGGAGCGCCGGGTTGCGCGTGAGGGCGTCCATGTGGCAGGCTCCGTCCAGCAGCGCGCCGAAGTCGATCCCGGCGAGCGCTGCGGGCAGATGCCCCACGATGCTGGTCACGCTGGTTCGGCCGCCGATGGATTCGGCCATTTCGAACGTTTTCAGCCAGCCCTCGCGGGAGGCGTGCAGGTCAAGCTCGCTGCCCTTCATGGTGATGGCGCAGGCATGGCGCGCGAACGGCAGTCCGGCCTTCGCGTAGGCGTGTTCGCAGAAGATCATGTTGTTCTTCGTCTCCTGCGTCCCGCCGGACTTCGAGATGTTCACCACGAGCGTGGTCTCCAGGTCGCACACCTGCATGGCGTCGGCCGCGCCGGCCGTGTCGGTGTTGTCCAGGAAATAGATCTTCAGCGCGCCTCCGCGCTGTTCCTCGCTCAGCTCGTTCCAGTACGGGCCGTTCAGCGCCATCTGGAGCAGCTGGGGGCCGAGGGCGGAGCCGCCGATGCCGTTGATGATCGCGGCCTGGAACTTCTTCCCGGTCGACCCGGTGAGCCGTCCGGCGCGGATGTCGGAGGCGAACTCCTCGACGTCCGCGAATTCGCCGCTGCCGGAGTAGACGGAGCGGTCGGTGAAATGCGTGACTTTGCGGTGTTCGTCGGGGTTCTTGATCTCTCCGCACTCGATCTTCTGCATTTCGGCGTGAACGGACGCGAACCGCGGCTCGATGGCCTGCAGATCGGCGTCCTCGAAGCTCATGCCAGCGAAATTGATCTGAAACGACGATTCGCCGTCGATGATGGTATATTTATGGCAGCGTTCCACCCACATGGCGTTCTGTTCCGACATGACGGTATCCTTTCTCAAATGATGTCAGCTGAAAACGAAGTCGGGAAAAATGTATTCCTGATAATATACCACGTCATGCGCGTGTTATCAAGCGCAACACGCGTTTTTCACTATTTTATGGAAAATGGTGGAAACTGCTGATTTTCGTCTTGACTTTTCCCTTTTAGCGGGGTATTGTATCGCTGATATTCTATTACTCCCCCATCAGGAACGAACCACCATTTAGGAGTCCGCGCCATGAAGAAACTTCTCGTCATCCTCCTGTGCTTCATCATCCTCGTCGTCATCGTCTTCGCGCTCGCCGTGCATTTCCGCGGCGGATGCCCGTTCGTGAAGGCAAAAAACACGTGCTCCGCCACCGAAGCATCCAACAAACCTGTGTCCGCCGCCGCGAAAGCCGTCTCCGGCACGCTCGACGAGGAACCCTACAACGCCCCGATCGTGAAGCTCCAGCTCTTCAAGAACGGTTTCGGATTCGTGACGCGCGAGATCGCGCCGCGCGACTGGGCGACGCCGCTGGTGCTGAAGCCCGCCATCACGCCCCGGCATGGAACGCTGTGGTTCGAGCCCGCCGAAACGATCGTCCGCAGGACCACGCGCGAACGCACCGTGGTCGAGACGGCAGCCGCGAAGAAGAACGACGCCCCCGGGTACCAGCCGAACTGGTCGAACCTCACCGACGCGTTCGCCTGGCAGAAGGTCACGGTGAAGACGAAGGACGGGCTCAAGCACACCGGCACCGTGGTCGGCAATCAGCCGCCCCAGGAGCAGACCGAGGAGAACCAGCCGGTGTACGAGTTCATCGACTCGCTTTCGGCGTACAGTTCCTCCTCCTCGTCCCGTGTCTACCGCCCCGAAACCTCCTCCTACGCCGCACCCGTCAAATCGCCGTTCGGACAGGTCTTCCTGACGCTCAAAACGGCCGACGGCTACCTCACGCTCCGGCAGGAGGACGTGGTGGCGATCAATGCTGAGAAATTCGCCGACGACCAGGCGGTCGCTCCGAACGCGAAAAAGACGAAGCAGACCGAGGTCGTACAGGTCGTCGAGGCCCCGAAGAACCACATCGGCCCCGTCCGCATGCGCTATCTCTCCGAGGGCATCACATGGTCGCCGTTCTACCGCGTCGACCTTCACGACGACGACAAGCTCACGGTCTACGCGTCCGCCACGGTCCTGAACACCCTCGAGCCCTTCGAGGACGCCGAGGTCGAGTTCATCTCCGGCTTCCCGAACATGGTCTTCGCGTCCACCATCTCCGCCATCGCGAAGGGCACGACGTTCCGTGCTTTCCTGAACAGCCTTGAGAACGCCGGTTCGCGGTCCTCCCGCTCCGGCGTGATGGGCCAGAGCGGCGTGATGAGCCAGAGCGTGACGTCGAACGTCCGGCCCTCCGATTTCGACTATGTCGACGCCGCAGGCAATCAGCCGTCGCTGTGGAGCACGTCCGGCATGGACGACATCCAGTATTATTCCGCCGGGAAACTCTCGATGGGCAGGGATGACGTGCTCCAGCTGCCGATCGCCTCGAAGACCGCCGATTTCGAGTACGTGACCACGTGGACCGCCCCGCTCGAACCGAGATACACGTACGAAGGCATCCGTATCTCCTCCAGCTCGAAGGCGTCCGACCAGGAGACGACGCCGTGGAACTGCATCCGGTTCCGCAATCCCTTCGACTTCGCGCTCACGACCGCCCCGTACGAGATCGAGCACAACGGCCAGGTCCTCGGCCAGAGCACCGGCTCGTGGTTCGGCTCCGGCGACCTCGCGACCGTGCAGATCACGAAATCCATGAGCGTGTCCGCTTCGATCTTCCAGGGCGAATCCGGCAATCTCGACCGCGAGGTCACGCTGCTGCGCTACAATGAAAAGTACAGGTACCGCAAGCCCGACGTGACCGCCACCATCACGCTCACGAACCGCGGCCCGAAGCCGGTCAAGATGCTCGTCAACGCCACTTACTACGGCGAACTCGTCAGCGCCGAGGGGAATCCGACCCGGACCCCGATCCTGTCCTCGGTCGACAGCATCAACCCGAAGAACAAGCTCGCGTGGGAAGTCACCGTCCCCGCAGCCGGCCAGATCAAGCTCAATTACACCTACGCCATCATTTTAGAGCGCTAGTACACGGCCGTCATACGGCTTCCGCATCATCGCCGCCCGCCGGGGTTTTTCGCCCGGGCGGGCGTTTTCTGCTTGAAAAACACGCGTTCGCGGGGTATATTAAAGATTGTATTTCAACCCCATTCAGGAGAACGTGTTCATGCTGGACGACAGAGATTATATGCGGCGGAGCCCCCGGGGACCCGAAAACAAGGTTCAGACCGGGATGAGCTGCGTCTACGCGCTGATCGCCATCAACGCGGTCGCATTCCTGGTCACGATGGGGAGCCGTCAGGAGACCGTGTACCGGTTCTGGCTGAGCGTGGACGGGCTGAAGGACGGAATGTTCTGGCAAATCCTCACCGCCATGTTCATGCACGGCGGCATCGGGCATATCTTCTTCAATATGTGGGGACTGTACATCTTCGGCGGCATCGTCGCGCCGCGCCTCGGCGGTCGGGGATTCCTCGCGCTCTATCTCTCCGCCGGACTCATCGGCAATCTGCTGTGGCTGGCGTGCGCGTGGAACGGACAGCCCGCGGTGCTCTGCGGCGCGAGCGGAGCCGTCATGGGCGTGACCGCCGCGGCAGCCGTGATGGCCCCGGACATCCCGATGCTCCTGCTCTTCATCCCGTTCCCGATCAAACTCCGCACGATGGCGGTCGTGTTCTTCGCCCTGGACGTGCTGATGGAGATCTCCGGCGGGCAGTCCGGCGTGGCGCACCTGGCCCACATCGGCGGATTCCTCTCCGGCTATTTCTTCCTGAAGCTCTTCTTCCGACGCGAAATCCTGTGGGATCCCCTGACCGCCTGGACGAACAAACGCCGCGTCAACGCCGCCCGCAATTCCCGGCAGGACGACGGCGCGTCCTCCGCTTCCGGCTGGACCTACCGCCGCGGCCCCGAACAGGGCAGCGACTACGGCCCGAATTTCAGCTCCGACTCCAACTACGGATTCAACGGCACGCGCGTCTCCCAGCGCGAGCTGGATTATCTGCTCGACAAAATATCCCGGACCGGCATCAACAGCCTCACCCCGCAGGAACTCGCCCGCCTGAAGCAGGCCCGCGAGGAAATGCGGCGGTAACGCCGACGCCCGATTCCCTTTTTCCCCGCACCCCATCCCCGATTCAACCGGAAAGGACCCCCGACCATGAAAATCCTATGGGTAACCAGTGAAGCGACCCCCTACGCCAAGACCGGCGGACTCGCAGACGTCTCGGGCGCCCTGCCGGAAGCGCTCGCGAAACGCGGCCATCAGGTGACGGTCTTCATGCCGTATTACCGGCAGCAGATGGGGAAACTCCAGCTCAAATTCACCGGGCGGCTGGACCTGATCGGCGTGCCGTTCGGGCAGAACATGGAGTGGGCCGGGGTCAACATCCTGAAGATCAACTCCAACCTCACATTCATGTTCCTGGAGTACGACCGGTTCTTCGACCGGCCCCGGCTGTACGACTGGGGCGGACGCGAGTACGACGACAACGCCGAGCGGTTCGCATTCTTCTGCCGCGCCGCCATGGAGGTCGCCATCCAGCTGAAACTGAACCCGGACATCCTGCACGTGAACGACTGGCACGCCGCGTTGTGCAGCGTGTACCTGAAGAGCGATTACTACCGCACGCGGCCGACGTTCCAGAAATGCCGCAGCGCGCTCACGATCCACAACATCGGCTACCAGGGCATCTTCCCGAAGGACAAGCTGTACTGGACCGGGCTCGGCTGGGATTACTTCAACTACACCTGCCTCGAATACCATGACTGCGTGAACTATCTGCACGGCGGGATCATGACCTCCGACATGGTGAACGCCGTGAGCCCCACCTACGCCTCCGAGATCCTGTCGCCCGAATACGGTTTCGGGCTCGATGCTTCGCTGCGCCACGTGGCCGCACGCGGCAGACTCCGCGGCATCCTGAACGGCATCGACGTGGACGAGTGGGACCCCGCGCAGGACAGGACGCTCCCGGCGATGTTCAACCCCGACGACCTCGCGGGGAAAGCCGTGTGCAAGGCCGCGCTGCAGAAGCAGTTCGGTCTGAAAGTCGACCCGGACGTGCCGCTCTTCTCCACCATCTCGCGTTTCGCCGAACAGAAGGGCCTCGACGTGCTCGCGCGCGGGCTCGAATACCTCGTGCAGAACTTCGACATGCAGTTCGTGGTCATCGGCAGCGGCGACAAGTATCTGGAAGACTGGTTCAACTACCTCGCCGGGAAGTATCCCGGCAGGATCGGCGTGTACATCGGCTACGCCACCCAGGCGACCGCCCACCTCGCCGAAGCCGGGGCGGATTTCTTCGTCATGCCCTCGCGCTACGAGCCCTGCGGCCTGAACCAGATGTACAGCATGCGTTACGGCACGCTCCCGATCGTCCGCAGCACCGGCGGCCTCGCCGACACCGTCGTCAATCTCTCCGACGACAAGGCCCCGGCCACCGGGTTCGTCTTCTGGGACCTGAACTCCGTGGCGCTGAACAACACCATCGTCTGGGCGGCGGACGTCCGCAGGTCCAAACCCGCGGTCTTCCGCAAGATGATCCGCCGGGCCATGACCACGGACTTCTCCTGGAACCGCACGGCCGGAAACTACGAACGAATGTACGCCGATGCGCACAGCTGATTTCGACTACGATCTGCCCGAAGAACTCATCGCGCAGGAACCCTCCCAGGTCCGGGGCGAGGACCGGATGCTCGTGCTGGACCCGGCGACTTCCGACGTGACCGTCGGGATGTTCGAGTCCCTGCCCGACTATCTGCGCCCGGGCGACGCCATCGTGCTGAACAACACCCGGGTCATCCCGGCGCGGATGTTCGCGCGGAAGGAACCCACCGGGGCGGAGGTCGAGCTGTTTTACCTGAACCCGGATACCGGGGGACGCTGGATCTGCCTCGCAAAAGGCGCGAAACGCCTCAAGGAGGGCACCGTGCTGAGATTGCGGACGTCGGACGGCGAACTCTCGCAGTACAGCGTGACCGTGGCCGGGAAACTCCCCGACGGCACCTGCCTCATCGACCTCTC
>JAFYBD010000033.1 GCA_017540385.1 Lentisphaeria bacterium | reverse complement strand
CCGATGTTGCCGGGGTTGATCCGCACGCCGTGGACGCCCGCGCGGATGGACTCCAGCGCGAGCCGCCAGTCGAAATGAATGTCCGCGATGACGGGGATCGGCGACTCCGCCACGATCCGGCGCATGGCCTCGGCCGAGGGCATGTCCGGGACCGCGCAGCGGATGATGTCGCATCCGAGGTCGGCGAGCTCGCGTATCTGCGCCAGCGTCGCGTCCGCGTCCGAAGTGCGTGTATTCGTCATGGACTGGACGGAAACCGGCGAACCGCCCCCGACCGGGACGCGTCCCACGTGCAGCAGCTTACTCGGACGCCGTTTCATCGGCCGCCTCCGCCGTCTGCGTCTGCTGTTTGAACGGTGCAAGCGACTCCTCGGAAACGCCTTCCGATCCGCCCTCGCCCCTGAGTTCGCCCGAGGCCCGGTGGATCTTCACCTCGAAGGAATCCATCCACCTCTGCGGGATCATCTTCTTCACGTCGAAGAACGACACGATGACCATGAAGCCGATCAGGGCGAACATGAAGAAATACGTGACGGGCTTCACGATCTTCACCGGGACCGGCCGCCGGATCACGATCTCGATCAGCGCGATCAGGATGTGGCCGCCGTCCAGCACGGGGATCGGGAGCAGGTTGAAAAGCCCGAGCGAAAAACTGATGACCACGACCAGATACAGCCCGCGCATGAAGGAGCCCTGGAACGACAGGATCATGTAGCGGCCGATGCTGAGCGGGCCGGAAAGATGCTGGATGCCGATGGTGGTGTAGCCGGTTTCGCGCCCGATCTTGCTCTGCAGGGTATGTCCGAGGCTCTGGAGCGTGCGCTCGGTCATCTTCAGCACGTTCGCGAACTGCTGGAACGGCGTGGGGTGTTCGATGCGGTAGAAGCTCACGCCGATCTCGTGCGGCGTGACCATGCGCGGGGTGACTTTGACCGTGACGGGGTCGCCGGAGCCGCCGCGCAGGACGGTCAGCGCGATCTCCTTCTCGCCGTTTTCCGCGACGAGTTCGGCGAATTTCCCGGGATCGTCCGCGAGCTTGCGGCCGTTGAACTCGGTGATCACGTCGCCGGGCCGGAGAGCCGCCACGGCCGCGGCCGGCATGCCGGGGACGGTCTCCTCCACCTCGCAGCGCGAATTCGCCGTGGAGAACACGATCCCGATCTGAGGACGCGCCGCGATCCCCGGGACCGGGGTCGGGGTCACGTTCACGGTCACCTCGTTTCCGGCGCGTTCCACGAGCAGGCTGAGCTCCTTGCCGTTGGAGAAGCTGATGCGGGAGATGAGCTCGTCGGAGCCGAACACCGGTTCGCCGTCGACCGCGATCACGCGGTCCTCCGGCTGGATGCCGGCCTTTTTGGCGGCGCCGCCTGGCAGCGGATACAGGAAGACGTTCATCTCGGGCTGGAAGAACGGAGCGGTGATCTTTTCGCCGGGCATGAGCGTGTCGTTGATCCCCGGCGTGTAGACGATCTGCAGCGGCTCGCCCGCGCGCATCACGTCGAGCGTGACCTGCTTCACGTTGTCGTCGTTCAGCATGATCGTCTGCATGAACTCGCTCCAGCTCATGTCGAACGTATGGCCGTTCAGTTTCACGATGCGGTCGCCGGCACGGAGTCCGGCCTCGTACTCGGGGCACGTCTCCGGGATGTAGTGTACGGTGAACTCGCTGTAGCGGTCCTGGTCGGGCTGGGGGATGCCGAAGATCCACACGAAGATCCCCAGGAAGAGCGAGAAGATGATGTTGAAGAACGGCCCGGCGAACGCCGTGGCGATGCGTTTCCACGGTTCCGCGTGCGGCAGCGGATTGCCCTGGCTGTCGGTGATCTCGTCGGACGTGGAATCGATTTGCGGCAGGTCCACGTAGCCGCCGCAGGGGATGCAGCCGATGCGGTACTCCACACCGTTCACGGTCTTGCCCCAGATCTTCTTGAACCCCACCGAGAACGCCTCGATGTGGAGCCCGCAGAACTTCGCCACGATGAAATGCCCGAACTCGTGCACGATGATGCACAGGCCGAAGAATATCACCATCAGCACGACGGATGCGATCAGGATCAGTGTTTCCATGGGTTGTCGAATCTCCTATTCATGTTCGGTCCCGGAGCGTCACGTCAGGACGAGCGCGCGGGCGTATTCGCGGGCGCGCCGGTCCGCGTCAAGCACGGCGTCGAGCGTTTCGTCGCCGCAGCCGTCCAGCGCGGTCATGGTCCGCTCCACGATTCTCCAGATGTCCGTAAAACGTATGGTCCCTGCCCGGAACCGTTCAAAAGCGATTTCATTGGCGGCGTTCAGCACCGCCGGGAGCGCCCCGCCCGCGTCCAGCGCCGTCCGGGCGAACCCGAGCGACGGGAACCGGGTCTCGTCGGGGCGTTCGAACGTGAGTTCGGCGGCGTCCGCGAGGTCGAGCTGAGGCAGATTCGAGGCCGTGTGTTCCGGCCAGGTCAGCGCGTACTGGATGGGGAACCGCATGTCGGGGATGCTCATCTGCGCCAGCATGGCCCCGTCGCGGAAGCGAACGAGCGAATGTACGATGCTCTGCGGGTGGACCAGCACCTCGATGCGGGCCTGTTCCACGTCGAAAAGCCACCGCGCCTCGATCATCTCCAGCGCCTTGTTCATCAGCGACGCGGAATCCACGGTCACTTTCGGCCCCATCGACCACGTCGGGTGCGCCAGGGCCTGTTCCCAGGTCATCTTCTCCATTTCCGCGACCGGAGTCCGCCGGAACGGTCCTCCGCTGGCGGTCAGGACGAGCTGCGCGACCTCGCCCGGGGTGCGTCCCTCGAGACACTGG
>JAFYBD010000032.1 GCA_017540385.1 Lentisphaeria bacterium | reverse complement strand
GGGGGCGACGTCCCCGTCGACCCGGAGAGCATCCGGCACCCCGTGGATGCGGAGTTCGACCCGGCGGAACACCTCGCGCGCATCCGCGAGCTCCTTCGCGATTCCATCCCGCTCGGCGAGGTCGACCAGGAGGACTACGACGCGGTGTTCTACCCCGGCGGTTACGGCTCGTACTGGGACCTCTCCGTGAACGGCGAAAACGCCCGTCTGCTGGAGGATTTCATCCGCTGCGGCAAACCCGTCGCGGCGGTGCGGCACGGTTCCGCCGCGTTGCTCGCGGCCAAAACGCCCGCCGGGCTCAGCATCCTGAACGGTTACCGCGTGACCGGAGCCAGCGACGACGAGGAACGCATGCGCGCACTGGACCGGGTGGTGCCGTTCTCCCTCGGGCAGCGGCTCGCGAACTGCGGGGCGGATTACAGCTGCGCCGGGCCGTGGGAACCCCATGTGATCCGGGACGGACTGTTCCTGACCGGGCAGAACCCGCAGTCGTCGGGCGAACTCGCCCGGGCGATGGTCGCATATCTGGAGGGGCGGACGGGAGACGAATGAGCCCCCTGCCCCGATCAGATGTTTTCCGGGAGCCAGACTTCCTCGCCGCCGGACAGGAATTCCCGGCCGTCGGTCTTCAGAAATTCGATCGTCCGGTCCAGCATCCGTTCGAACGCCTCCACATTCTCCGGCGGCTCGTTCTCCAGGAAGTTGCGCATGAATTTCGTGCAGGCGGAGGCACTCTGCCGCCGCATCCTCAGCCCCTGTGCGGTCAGGCGGATATGGGTCATGCGCCGGTCGAGCGGCGAGGGAACGCGTTCCACCATGCCGTCCTGGCACATCGCGTCGAGCGTCTGGGAGACAGCGCCCGGAGAAATGCGGAACCGTTCCGCCAGCTCCTTCACGGTCGGCGGCACGGATTTGTTCGTGGTCAGGAGGAAGAGGCAGTTCAGGATGCGGAGCTTGCCGAGGGTCATGCGTCCGCGTTTGCCATAATAATGGATGAGGATCGGGAACCTCAGGTTCGAGGTGAAATGCAGGAGCTTCATCAGACCGGGGAGCTTCTGCACGTTCGTGCGGCAGGATTCGTCCAGCATGACCAGGCCGGGCACGGTCAGGTCGGACGGATGCTTCAGGAAATTGTGCTCGCCCCCGATCCGTGCGCGCGACAGGCGGACCATCATCGAGTCGACGAGTTCGAGCTCCTCGCGCGACACGCTGTTCGCCGCCACCCCGGCGTCCCTCATCTTCGTGAAATGCCGCAGGGCTTTCTCCCGCACGGCGAGGAGTTTCTCCGTGGGCAGGAACGTGCATCCGCGCCGACCGTCCTCCGCAGGGACCCGGGCGAGCAACCCCTGCTGCACGAGCTGCTCCACAGCCTGCGACACAGCCCCGGGCATCATCCCGGTCACGCTCGTCAGCGTCTTGATGGTCGGCGGACAGACAGGCTCCTCGAAGTAGAACTGCAGGATCGGAAACTGCGTGAACGAACATTCGATGGTGTCGTTGACCTGATCCATCGCGGTGAAGCTCAGCATGTTCGCGATGGTGAAGATCCTCAGCCAGACGGCGGTGGCGAATTCGGAGCTTATCATGATCTCTCGTTTCAGGGGGGCGGAAAAAAAGTTAGTTGAGGTTAATGTACTCCCGTTTTCACTGTTTTGCAAACGGTATTTCCGAAATATCGCCGGAAAACCGCGATCCCGGAACCGGTTCGCCGGGTGGGACATCCTGTCACGTTTCAGCACGCGGCGAAAATAACGCGCACCCCGGCTTGACATTCGTTTCCCGCGGGTGTATATTGGTACTGTGTCAAAACGTCGCAGCGACAACCGCGAAACGAAGGAGTCACAATGAGTCCCAAAAACATGAAGGACCGCGTCATCGACCGCATCGGCGAACTCGACGAGGTCAATCTTCAGAATTTCATCCAGATGCTCTCCAAGGAACACCGATTCCTGGATTCCCTCTTCGACAGCCTCCAGGAAGCCATCCTTGTGATCTCGTCGGCGCATACCATCCTCTACCACAACGCCGCCGCGAAGGAATTCCTCGGTCTCCCGGACAAGCTCGCGTCCATCCCCGTCGAAAAGCTCCTGCCCGGGCTCAATCTCGACCTCCTGCTCGCGGATTCCAAACTCGGCAGCAGAAAGTCGATGCGGCAGGAGCTCGAGCTCACCTATCCCGAACACCGCATCGTGCAGATGTATGCGCTGCCAATCGACCGCGCGGACGCGCCGTACGCCCTGATCCTCAACGATATAACGGCCACCATGGAACGCGCCGCAAGCGAGGTCGAGTCCGAGCGCGGCAAGGCAATCTCCATGCTCGCCGCGGAGGTCGCGCACGAAATCGGAAATCCCCTGAACAGCCTCTATCTGCATCTCCAGATGCTCCAGCGCCTGCTGAAGCGCCCCGAGCCCGACGTGGCGGACGCCGCCCAGGAGGTCGACGAGGCCCGCGCCGAGGTCGAACGCCTCGACGCGATCATCAACCAGTTCCTGCACGCGCTCCGGCCCGGCAAGCCCGTCTTCGAGCCGCTCGACCTGAAGTCGCTCGTGCTCGAGTCGCTGAACTTCATGAAACAGGAGATCACGGACCGGAAGATCCAGCTCGAATTCTACTGGGGCGAGAACGTCCCCCAGGTCAACGGCGATCCCGGCCAGCTCAAGCAGGCGTTCTACAACCTCGTGCGGAACGCCATGCAGGCGATGCCGTCTGGCGGCAGCCTCACGATCCGCTGCACCGCCGACGACGCCTTCGTGATGCTCTCCGTATCCGACAGCGGATGCGGCATCAAGCCCGAAAACATGCAGAAGATATTCAAGCCGTTCTTCACCACGAAGAACGCCGGGACCGGCCTCGGACTCATGATCGTGGAGCGCATCGTCCGCGAGCACGGCGGTGCGCTCGCCGTCGACAGCCGGGAAAACGTCGGGACCACGTTCACGATCAGCCTGCCGCGCCGGGTCCGCCTGGTGCGCGGACTGCCCGCTCCCGACGAACGCAAACAGCTCCCCACCAAGGAAAGACAACCGGAATGACCAGGACCCCATCCAAACCCTCCATCCTCATCGTCGACGACGAACGCGGCTCCCGCGAAGTCCTCGCACGGTTTCTCCGCTCCGAATACGACGTGACCACGGCCGAAGACGGCCAGGTCGGCGTGAATCTGCTGTCGCGCAACGCCTACGACCTCGTCCTGACCGACATCAGGATGCCCGGAGCCGGCGGTTTCGACGTGCTGAAGAAGACGCTCTCGCTCCCCGATCCCCCGCCGTGCATCCTCTTCACGGCCTACGGCTCCATCGACACCGCCGTCGAAGCCATGAAACTCGGCGCGTTCGACTTCGTGACGAAGCCGGTCGACATCGACCAGCTCGAACTCCGCATCAGGCGCGCCCTCGAGACGCGCAACATCAAATCAGAAAATGCCGAGCTCAAACGCAAGCTCGACGAGTCGCGCCAGGCGGTCCCACACATCCTCGGCGACTCCCCGGCGATCCGTCAGGTCATGGATACCGTCCGGCAGGTCGCGCCGACCCGGTCCAGCGTGCTCATCCAGGGCGAAAGCGGAACCGGCAAGGAGCTGGTCGCCCGCGCGCTCCACGAACTCAGCGGACGCAAGGGCGATTTCGTCGCGATCCACTGCGCGGCCATCCCGGAGACGCTCTTCGAGAGCGAACTCTTCGGACACGAAAAAGGCGCGTTCACCGGCGCGGTCGAACAGCACAAGGGATTCTTCGAGAAAGCCGACGGCGGCACGATCTTCCTCGACGAGATCGGCGAGGTCCCGCTCCCCGTCCAGGTGAAGCTCCTCCGCGTGCTCGAAACGCGTTCCTTCGAGCGCGTCGGCGGCACGCAGAACATCTCCGTGGACGTCCGGATCGTCTCCGCGACGAACCGCGACCTCGAGCAGATGGTCGCCTCCGGAACGTTCCGCGAAGACCTCTACTACCGCCTGAACGTGGTCAAGATCCTGATCCCGCCGCTCCGCGAACGCACCTCGGACATCCCGATCCTCGTGCGCGGATTCCTGTCCCGGATCGCCGAGGAGAACGGCAAGGGCGACATGACCATCTCCGAGCCCGCCATGGCCGCCCTCTGCGCCGCGAAATGGCCCGGCAACATCCGCGAACTCCGCAACTGCGTGGAGAACATGGTCGTCCTCTGCCGCACCGGCGAGATCGGACTCGAAAACGTCCCCATGAACATCCGCGAATCCTCCTCCCCCGGGATCACGAGGAACGTCCTCGCCGCGCCGTCCTGCGACCTCGAACAGAACGAACGCGTGCTCATCGAACGCGCCCTGAACGAGTGCGGAGGCAACCGCAGCCGCGCCGCCGAAAAACTCGGCATCAGCAGGCGCACCCTTCACCGCAAGCTCAATCTCTACAATATCGAATAACCATTCACACCAAGAAAGGCAACCCCATGAAAGACTGTCTCTTCTGCCGCATCGTCGAAGGCGAGGTCCCGTCCGTCAAAGTCTACGAGGACGACCTCGTGCTCGCGTTCCTCGACCTCTTCCCGATCAACTACGGGCACGTGCTCGTGATCCCGAAGGAACACCACACCAGCGTCGCCACCATCCCCGAGGAGACCGCCGGACGGATGTTCCACGTGGGCGCCCGCATCGGCGCGGCCATGCGCCACGGCCTCGACGCCGACGGCTTCAATTTCCACCTCTCCGACGGCACCGTGGCCGGTCAGGTGGTCATGCACGCGCATCTGCACATCGTCCCCCGCTGGGCCGACGACGATTTTCACTGGAACTGGCGTCAGCTGAAGTACGAGTCCGAGGAAAAGCGCGTCGAACTCTGCGAAAAGATCAAAGAGCGCTTCAAACTCGAGCGCGACGATTCCGAGCTCGCCGCCAACGAAGCAGCGTGTTCTCCGGAATACAAGTCCCCGCTCGCGAACGACGATCCCGCGAAACACGGCGGATGAGCCCACGCTGCCCCGTTGTTTCATCGTCATACCCGCCCCGGCACGGCTCCGTCCCGGGGCGTTTTTTTGCGTCCGGAAAGGGGTTAATTAACTCCGAAACCGTTCAGGAAGCGTGATTTCTGCCGAAAAAAACGCGTTCGGCGCTTGCTTTTCGTCCGGAAAAAGGCTATACTATCGCAAAACAGAGTTCTTCTCTGATTCCTTCAACCCCCCACATGCACCAAATGAAAGGAACCGGTCCATGATGAAAAAAGCTTTGATCGTGCTCGCAGCCGCGGCGTCCGTCTCCGCGCTCTTCGCCGCCGACACGCCGAAAACGAACCTCGGCAAGCTCTACGAAGACGACTTCCTCATCGGGGTCGCCCTGCCCCAGCAGGTCACCAGCGAACGCGACAAGGCGCGCGCCGAACTCGCGGCTTCGCAGTTCAACTGCCTCACGCCGGAGAACCTCATGAAGTGGGACGGCATGGAGCCGCAGGAAGGCCAGTTCAACTGGGGACCCGCCGACGATCTCGTGAAGTACGCGCAGAAGAACAAGATCAAAATCCACGGCCACACGCTCATCTGGCACAGCCAGACGCCCCGCTGGGTCTTCGAGGACAAGGACGGCAAGCCTGCCTCGCGCGATCTCGTGCTGAAACGCATGAAGAACCATATCGAGACGATCATGAAGCGTTACAAGGGCAAGATCGACGCCTGGGACGTGGTGAACGAGGCGTTCAACGAGGACGGCACGCTCCGCAATTCGCAGTGGAAACGCATCGTCGGCGACGACTTCATCGAGAAGGCGTTCGAGTTCGCGCGCGCCGCCGATCCCTCCGCCAAGCTCGTCTACAACGACTACAACGCCGACACGCCCTCGAAGCGCGACGGCATCGCCAAGCTCGCGAAGGAGCTGAAGAAGAAGGGCCTCATCGACGCGGTCGGCATGCAGGGACACTATCTGATCGACTTCCCGTCCTCGAAACAGATCGAGGAGGCCATCAAGGTCTATGCCGACGCTGGCGTGATGGTCATGGTCACCGAGATGGACATCGACGTCCTGCCGCGTTCCAACGGCCGGGTCACCGCGGACATCTCCCAGACGCAGGAATACCAGGAGAAAAACAACCCGTACACGAAGGGCCTCCCGGACGACGTCTCGAAGAAGCTCGCGGACCGCTACGTCGACATCTTCAAGGTCTTCCTGAAGCACAGCAAGGTCATGTACTCCGTGACCGTCTGGGGTCTCGACGACGGCACCAGCTGGCTGAACGGGTTCCCCGTGCGCGGACGCACGAACCACCCGCTGCTCTTCGACCGCCAGCTGAAGGCGAAGCCGTGCTACGACGCGCTCGTCAACCTCAAGCAGCCGAACGCCGCCAGGAGCGCCAAAACCGGCAAAATGCCGTGATCCTCTGCTGATCGGCGTCATGCCGGAAACGATTCGGGGCCGTCACGGACTATTCCGCGGCGGCCCCTTCGTTTATACGTGATGGCTGTTATTTTACGAAATACGTCTTCAGCGGCGGGAATCCGTTGAAGCAGACGGAGCAGTAGCTCGCCGTGTACGCCCCGGTGGTCAGCCAGTACACGCGGTCGCCGGGCTTGATCTCCGCCGGCAGCGGATTGCGGAACTTCTCGTACATGATGTCCTGGCTGTCGCAGGTGGGACCGGCGAGGATGAAGACGTCGGAGCATTTGCCCTGCGCGTCGCTCCAGATCGGGTACTTGATGCTCTCGCCGATGGTCTCGACGAGGCCGTTGAAGAGCCCGGTGTCGAGGTAGACCCAGCGGTCCACGCCGACGTTCGATTTCTTCGAGACGAGCACGACCTCGGTCACGAGCACGCCGGACTCCGCCACCAGCGAACGCCCCGGCTCCAGGATGATCTCCGGGAGCCCGTCCTCGAAGTCCTCCTTCAGATAACGCGTGATCTCCTCGGCGTACACGTCGGGCCGGCTGGTCTTCGAAATGTACTTCACGGGGAATCCGCCGCCCATGTTCACGAGGTTCAGTTCCAGTCCCTGCGTCTTCAGGTAGTCGAAGATGTAGCGGACTTTCGAGATCGCGGAGTCCCACGCGCCGATGTCGCGCTGCTGGGAGCCCACGTGGAACGACACGCCGCAGGGGTTGAGTCCGAGTTCCTTCGACAGCATGATGAGCGAGATCGCGAGGTCGGGGTGACAGCCGAACTTGCGCGAAAGCGGCCATTCCGCCGTGTCGCCGCCCTCGGTGAGGATGCGGCATGCCACGCGCGAGCCCGGCGCGTATTGCGCGAGGTTGCGGATGTCGCCCTCGCTGTCGGTGGTGAAGAGCCGCACGCCCTTCTGGTAGGCGTAGGCGATGTCGCGGGCTTTCTTGATCGTGTTGCCGTAGCTGATGCGGTCGGGGGAGACCCCGAGCGACAGGATCATGTCGAGTTCGTACACGGACGCCACGTCGAAGCAGGACCCCAGGTCGCGCAGGAGCGTGAGCACTTCGGTCGCGGGGTTGGCCTTCACGGCGTAGTAGATGTGGGCGAATGGGTACAGACTCCGCAGCGCCTCGTAGTTGCGCCGGACGATGTTCAGGTTCACGACCAGGAACGGGGTCTCGTGGCGGTCCATTTCCGCCTTCATCAGCGACCAGTCGTCGTGACTGTAATACTCGAAAACATCCGTGGCCATTTGTTTGCCGGATCCTTCTGTTGATTGTGAAGCGCCGCCTGGGCGCATGATGCCTTCCGGAGCGTGGGACGCCCGGGCCTCGATGGGACGGCAGTTGATTACGGAAACGGCGCAGGGTCAGGTTCTTTTTCGGCAGGGAGATCAACCGTCGTGAATGATACTACAAATGTACCACGTTTCCGCCATCATGCAAACGCGTTTCCGGGCAAAACGACAAAAAACATGAAAAGTTTTTCACCGCGCGGAAAAATCGCGAAAAAGAGCGCTCGAAACAGTGTTTTGCGCTTGACGAACCGCTCCGGGGGATGTAGATTATAAAGTCGTATTTTACGATTTCATCCCGGCCTCCGCGCCACGAACCGCCGGCGGCCATCCTCTCCATCCTCACACGTTCG
>JAFYBD010000031.1 GCA_017540385.1 Lentisphaeria bacterium | reverse complement strand
GGCCCTGTATGCCGCGATCCTTCAGACCCTTGTCCAGGATCCAAGCTGGTTCTCCAAGGCGGCGTCGCGCATTCGTGGCGTTTCCGAGGAGACGACGACCGGCGTCCATCGCCTCTACCAGCGCGAGGCGGAGGGCAAGTTGCTCTTCCCCGCGATCAACGTGAACGACTCCGTCACGAAATCCAAGTTCGACAACGTCTACGGCTGCCGTCACTCGCTCCCGGACGGCATCAAACGCGCCATGGACGTGCTGCTCTCCGGCAAGCAGGTCGTGGTCTGCGGCTACGGCGACGTCGGCAAGGGCTGCGCCGAAGCCATGAAGAACGAGCGCGCCCGCGTGGTCGTGACCGAGGTCGATCCGATCTGCGCGCTCCAGGCCTGCATGGCCGGATTCCAGGTCGCCCGGATCGAGGACGCGCTGAAGACCGCCGACGTGTACGTGACCTGCACCGGCAACTGCCGCGTCATCACCGCCAAGCACATGGCCGGGATGAAGGACCAGGCGATCGTCTGCAACATCGGGCATTTCGACGACGAGATCGACGTGGCCGGGCTGAAGGCCGTCAAGGGCATCAAGGTCACGGAGATCAAGGGCCACGAATGTCCTGTCCACAAGTACACGTTCCCCGACGGACACAGCATCTACCTGCTCGCCGAGGGCCGCCTCGTGAACCTCGGCTGCGCCACCGGTCACCCGAACTTCGTCATGAGCTGTTCTTTCTCCAACCAGGTGCTCGCGCAGATCGAGATCGCCGGGAAGAAGCTCGACAGGAAGGTCTACCTGATCCCGAAGAAGCTCGACGAGGAAGTCGCGCGGCTCCACCTGGCCAAATGCGGCGCGAAGCTCTCCAAGCTCACGCAGGAACAGGCCGACTACATCGGCGTGAAGGTCTCCGGCCCCTTCAAGCCGGAGGATTACCGCTACTGAGTTTCCGCGGAAACGATCCGATACTCGATACGGGCCGAGGTCGTCAGACCCCGGCCCGCTTTGCGTTGTCCCGATTACGAAAACGACTGACGCTTACTGTTCCGGTTTCCGGTCGGGGAGGAGGAGGCCGAACGCGGCCATGGTCTCGGCCTGATGGTTGACGGTGCCTTCGTCCATTCCGATGGCGAAGATGGCGTCGACGAACGCATAGAGGTACGCGGCGTTTCCGAGCTTCGGATAGAGCGTCTCGGAGAACCGGTATTCGCGGCCCTTCACGTCGGGCCCCTGCACCTGGATTCCCGGGACGGAAAATCCGGTGGGATTGAAGCGGCTGTTGTGGAGCGGGGCGCGCGCGGTCTTCGATCCGAGTCCGACGATCCAGCTCAGGTTCATCGGGTTCATGCCGAGGGTGTTGTCCGCGGTGTGGATCATGGCCTCGCGGTAGGCTTTCGCCTTGAGTCGATTGTCGGTGAACGCCCATGCGTGCCAGACGGGGACGAGGAAGTGTTCGTATGCCCCGGTGCCCCAGTTGATGGGGGCGTTCGGGTGTCGGATGAATGGATACGCGTCGGTCTGCGTGCCTTTCAAATATGAGTCGGCCTCATCGCAGATGGCGCGGATGACGTCGGAATGTACCCTCGAATCCGACTTGGAGGCCGGGACGGCCGCGTAAGCGTAAGCCGCGAGCGAGAGGTCGTAGGAGGCGTTGTCGGCGGTCATTTTCGCCGCGGCGTTTTTCTGCCACGGGGTATTGTCGAGGAAGTCCTTGTGGTACCTGTCCTCCCAGGTGCTGTGGTAGAGCTGGGCGGCCGCGTAGGCCAGCGGTGCGGTGTAGAAGGCGGCGAACTTTTGCGCGTCGTTGGTTTTCGGCTTGTTCGGGATCGCCCAGTCGTAGGCCCGGCGCGCCCGGGCGAGGTAATCTTCCGCCATCTCGTCCTTGCCGACGGATTTCAGCAGGCGGGAGGCCTGCGCCATGGCCCCGGCGAAGAGGAACGACCCCTGCGCGTCCTTCATATAGGCGAAATCGCCCTTCGGGTCGAGCTCGACGGTCTGGACGAAGTTCGGGTCGCCGTCGGATTCGGTGCCGTTGTACACGCCGCCGTCGTCGTCCTGAAGCCCGATCCAGAGTTTGAGCGCCCACAGGGCCTCATCCACGATGTCGGGGATGCCGTTCCCGCTCTCGGGAATGTTCAGCTGACCGTCGTAGAACTTCTTCGGCGCGACTTCGTAGGCGTCGAGGAGGATCTGCGCGACGTCGATGTGCGAACGCGGATTGTAGTCGCCCGCGTCGTGATGACCGCCGGACGCCTGAATGATCTTCGGCTTGGTCGCCTCGATGCGTTCGGCCAGAGTCGCGATTTCGGATGCCTTCAGCGCCCGGTTGTAGATGCGGAGTTCGTCGAACTGCGAGCCGTCCGCGCCCTTCTCGGTCAGATCGGAGAACACGAAATCGGAGCCGGGGGTGAACGTCTCCGGCGCCGTGGCGCTCTTCCTGAGTTTGCCGTCGTAGTAGATCGAGTAGGTCCAGAGTTTCTTCCCCGGATCGCGCGCGAGCGTGAACGCGTAATGGTGCCATTGGTTGTCGCCGAAGCGACCGGAGGAATAAATCCTCTTGCCGTTGAAATTGAAATACGGTACACCCCAGTTGATTTTGCAGTTGAACGAGTCCCTGCTGCCGTTCGAGAGGGCGAAGAGCGTGCCGCCGTAGCGGTTCCCCTGCGGGGCGTCGGACCGAAGCATCCAGAAGGAGAGGGTGAGGCCGTCGGCGGGCACGTAGTCGAGCTTGCCGGACCAGCCGTTGGGGCCGTTGGCCGTGGGGGTGTAGACGCCGTTCTTCGTGCCGTCCCAGATGAGGTTCGGGACCGTTTTGAACGACTGCGCCTGGCCCTGGGCGGGCGCGAGCGTCATGCCGCCCGCGATGGCGTTGTTCCCGGAACCGTTGAACGGGAAATGCGCGATGAGCGCGGGATCGGAAAGGATCGGCGGACGGCTGTTGAGGTAGGGCGAGTCGTTCGGGAGGACAATGCCCTTGTCTTTCTCAATGAACCCGGAGTCTGCGACTTTATCCTGAGCGGAGAGCTGGATGCCCTTGTCGTGGCAGGCGACCCGACGCCATTCGGAATACGGAGGTTCCAGTTTGATGCCGCAGCGCTGCACGAAGATTCCGTAGGCGGAGGTCTTGAACGCTTCGTCGTAGACGTCCGGGGCGATGGAGAATTCGAAGCTGCGGCCGGTCCCGGGGACCGCGATGTAATAGCGGCCCGGGGTCTTGAAGTCGGAGAAGTCGATCTGGTAGACGTTTTCGCCGAAGAGCTGGTATTTGCTCCCGGATCTGTTCCCCGGCGCCTTCAGGGAGGCTTTGCCGGAAAAGACGACGTCGTCTGTGGCCGCGTCGCGGATTTCGAACGCGGGGGGCGTGTCGTATTGGAGTGCGCCCTTGGCGAACTCGTGGTCGGCGACGCCGGACGTCTGCAGGGCGTCCTTGTCCGGGCGAGAGGAGGCGTCCTTTGCGGAATCGTCCGTCTTCTTGTCCGCGTCATTCTCCTTTGTGCTTGCCCGGGAAGGCCCGAAGAATATCTCGTCGGTGGTGATGTCGCGGAATTGCTGCTCGTCGCCTTCGACGGCCAGCACGGCCTTTTCATCGGGGAACGACCCCATCCAGCGTCCGATCGCGGCGGTCTTCACGGACGAGGCGATGTAGCCGACCTGATTGACCTTGATCGAGTTGGAGTAGGAGCGTTTGTCGGAGAACCTGACCGTGGCGGCGTTCGCCCCGGAGACGACCGAAGGATCGACCTCCACGCGCAGGACGTCGCCCTCTTTCAGCGGTCTGTCGAGGCGGAGGAAGACTTCGTGCTGGAGCAGGACCGAGAACGGCCACCCCATGGGGATGTAGAGGTCGATGATGCTGCGCCGCCCCATGGCCTTGATGTCGGCCTTGGCTCCATTGATCGTGACATGGTAGTTCTTGAGCAGGAATCCGGCCGGGGGCGAGAACGTGGGGCCGAACTCCAGGCGGATGATGCCGTCGCCGACGCTGTCGAGCCCGCGAAGCCCGAGCACGGTCAGAGTGCGGAGTTCGGGCGGATGCTTCATGTCCGGGACTTTCGCGAGGTCGGCCGGGTCGTATTTGAACTCATATCCGGCCCTTCCCGCGGAAACCATGTCGGAACCGTGGCCCAGCGCGATGACGGCATACGTGCAGCCGGGTTTCATGGGCGCGTGAAGCTTCAGATCGGCGGTGTGACGACTGAACTTTGAAACGTTCGCGGCTCCGGCTTCCGCCTTGAACCCCTCGGGAGCGACGGCTTCCTCGACATTGCCCGCTTCCGTGACGGTCACGTCCACGGGCATGATGAACGATTCGTAGGCGAAGTCCGGGTCGTCCACGCTCGAGATGCGGTAGCTGTCGAGCTCCCTCATCGTGCCGGACGCGGTCGCGGGGCCGACCTCCACCCGGATCGTGTCCGACGCGATCGGGAATGCCTTGCGAAGCCCGAACACGGTCATCGTGAACGGTTTCTTGTCGGGGGCGTCGATCAGGGCGGGATCCGCGTCGAGGGCGGATGCGACCGTCGGCAGCAGCGTCAGAACGGATGGGAGAATGCCGGAGAAAACAACGGTGCGGACATGTTCAAACATGGTGGAAGGCTCCTGAATGTCGTGACGGGTGTGAAGCCCGGCATCCGGGGCGGATTCCGGGACCACCCGGACAGGCTTCTGCTTAACAATATCA
Source organism: Lentisphaeria bacterium (assembly GCA_017540385.1). GTDB lineage: Bacteria > Verrucomicrobiota > Lentisphaeria > Victivallales > UBA1829 > UBA1732. Next base: position 943 of record JAFYBD010000031.1, on the reverse strand, counting down.
TAGCAAAGCGTTTTTGTCAAGCTGAAAAGACTGCCGAGGTGAAAAAAACAGGAAAGTTTTATGCCGTCGCACCAGGGCGTTCAGGCAGCTGTCACGGTTTGCCGGAGAGGGCGTTTTTCCTGCGGTAATGCAGGCACAACGCGGTGTCGGCGATCACCATCAGCATGTCGAAGATGTAGAGGCAGAAGACGGCGTCGGCACCGTCGCGCATGAACCTGGCCGTGCTGCCGGCGATGTAGCCGATGATGACGAACGCGGCGAAAAGATAGCTCTTTCCGGCCGGGTTCTTCGCCCGGACGGTCTTGGCGATGGCGAAAGGCCAGCTGAAGCCGAAGCAGACGAGCATGGCCGCTTCCAGAATATGAGTCATGGTGGAGTCTTTCGTGTTTTGAGGTGCCCGGGAGCGGGGCCCGGGTGAAAAGAATCTCCGGCTTCGCCCGAAACGAGGGGAGAAGCCGGAGGAATATTTCAGGTTCAGTCCCGCGACGGGATCACTTCTTGTGCTTGCCTTCCTTCGCGCCGGTATCGCGCGCGGTGGCGTTGGAAGCGGCATTCTTGTCGTCGCCCTTCTTGTCCTCGTCCTTCTTCTCGCCGGGACGGAACGTCGGGATCTTCTTGATGGTGTTGATGACCTGCTCGGCGGAAATGAGGCGGGTGCACTCGAAATGCCGGTCGGTCCCCTTATGGCGCGGGCACCACAGGAAATCGTAGTGGTCGAAGTTCTCGCGCATGTCGTTCCAGCAGGAGTGGCAGGTGTGGTAGTTGATGATGCGGTACGGCGTGGCGAATTCGTTGGTCGGGTGCGTGAAGCCGGAGATCATGACGACCGGGACTTTGCAGGTCCAGGCGAGCCAGGAGAGGCCGCTGGAGAGCCCGACGAAGAAATCGGCGTCCTTGATGAGGTTGATGCGTTCCTGAAGCGGGATGTCGCCGGTGAAGTCCT
>JAFYBD010000030.1 GCA_017540385.1 Lentisphaeria bacterium | reverse complement strand
TGTCAGGGGGGCGATTTCTTTTACTTGAACTGCACCCAGTCGACGTGCATCAGGACGCCGTCAGGCATCGTGACGAAGAGATTGTGCACGCCCTTCAGCTGTTTCAGGATTTCAGCGGAGGCGTCCTGCCATTCGTCCTTTGCCACGATCGGGATCCACGCGATAAGTTCGCCGTCCACGGCGTCCGCATGGAACTCAATGACCCCGCTGCCGCCGACACGCGCAAACACGTGGACGATGGCGCTCGTCAGGTCCTTCTCGCCGAAGTCCACCCGGTCGTATTCGATCCAGATCGGGCGGCGGTAATTGTCCTTGTTGCGGAACACGGTCTTCCAGCCGGCGAACGGGTCCTCCGTGCGATTGTATTCGACCCAGACGTGATTGGGGTCGCCGATGGCGGAGTACCGGTCGATCTGGATCTTATTCGTCGCCGGGGTGACGCCCACGCCGCGCTGCGTCGGCTGGATCTGCTGAATGGTGCCGTCTTCGTTGAACGTCAGATATTCGGCGCAGATCGAGCGGTTCACGTCGTGCTCGCGGCAGTAGTCGTTGTGGTGGTAGAAGAAATACCACTGTCCCTTGTACTCCACGACGGAGTGATGGTTGGTCCAGCAGTCCGTGTTCTGCTCCATGATCTTGCCTTTGTATTCGAACGGCCCCAGCGGACTGTCGCCCATGCAGTAGCAGATGCACTCCGTCTGCCGTTCGCACCACGGGAACGAATAGTAGTATTTGCCGTTGCGCTTGAACATGAACGGACCTTCCTTCAGGCCGTTTCGCGGCACGTTGTGATTGACCGTGACGACCTCGGAATCCAGTTCCAGCATATTGTCCTTGAGCCTGGCGACCACGAGCACGTTGCCCTGCGCCTGCCAGGTCAGATACGGCGTGCCGTCGTCGTCGATGAAAATGCACGGGTCGATGCCGTTCACGCCGGGGATCGGCTTCTCCTGCGGCACATACGGGCCCTCGGGCTTGTCGGCGATTGCCACGCCGATCGCGTTGCGTCCGTCCTTCTGGTGCGCCGGGAAATAGAAGTAGTATTTCCCGTTTTTGCAATTGCAGTCGGGAGCCCACATGGAATAGCTGTTGCCATCCACCCACGGCACCGTCTTCTGGTCCACGATGACGCCGTGATCGGTCCAGTCGAAGAGGTTTTCGGACGAATACACGTGGTAGTCCGGCATGTTGAAGCCTTTTTTGTTGCGCGATCCCGCGGGCGCCGGGATGTCGTGCGACGGAAAAACGTACACCCGTCCGTCGAATACGTGGGCGGACGGATCGGCGGAGAACGCGCCGGAGATCAGCGGGTTCTCCGCGAACGCCGGGACCGCGACCGCCGCCGCGAACACCGCGACGCAGACGTTTTTATCGAGTTTCATGGTTTGTCTCCTTGCTGTCTGGAGTCGTTGCGATCTTGAAGCGCGATTACTCCGGCTTGCGGAAATCCAGCGTGCAGCTCCATTCGTACCGGTTCGGGCGGAGCTGGTACTCGTTGTGAACGCTGACGGACCAGCCGTCGTCGCCGCCGACGCCCATGTGGAAGCCGTCGAGGATCAGCCAGGTCTTTTTGCCGGGTTTCAGTTCCCAGCTGTGGTCAGCGCCCATCAGATCCTGCGGAGAGAGGTGCAGCGCGGAGAAGCGGAACGGCTTGCCGCCGTCTTCCCATGCGCTCAGATGCTGTCCGCCCTTTCCGGTCAGGTCCAGCTCCCGCACGTCGCCGCGGCTGCCACATTCGGACGGCACGAGGTAGTTTTCGAGCATGTCGGAGATGCCGTTTTCCCAGCGGCCGACGAGCGAAGCGACGAAACGGTCCGGATAGTTTTCATACGGGCCGCGTCCGAAATACTTTGCGGTTTCGAAGCCTTCGACCAGCGGGAACATCATGCCGACGCGCGCTATGGAGCGCAGGTCGTTCTGGCGGAACAACGCGTACTGGTGGAAGTTCAGGAGGTGCGCCTTCGCGGGATCGACGGTCCAGACGATGACCGATTCCACCGCGCCGCCGATACGGGTTGCGGCGTTGACCGTGTACTTGCCGCCGTCTTTCTTCCACTCGAAACTGACCAGCTCGCGTTTCGGGTTGATGATCTTGGGCCAGTCTTTCGCGAACGAGCCGTCATGATCCATCATGCGGTCGTTGCAGGTGGGAGCGCGGTAGAAGATCTCTTCGGCGGGCGCGGCGAGGAGTTCCTTGCCTTCGGGCTTCATGGAAACGAGCTGGCCGGTCTTCTTCGACCAGGTCAGGAATCCGATGGTGATCGTGTCTTCGGTTTCCTTCACGTCGGAATCCTTGATGGTCATCTTTCCGGAACGGGCGTCCTGGAGCTTCGAGATCGCGGCAGGAGCCTGGGCCGGAGTGGAAAGCGCAAACTGCGTGCGGGTGATCTCATGCTTCGGACCATCGCAATAGACGTTCAGGAAACTCCAAGCGTCGGATGCGGGCGCATCGAACGGGACTTCGACGACCGTGGATTCGAAACATTCGGTCACCGGGACGTTCAGGACGCCGGATTTGACGACTTTGCCGTTCGCGGTCTCTTCCCAGCGGAATTTCAGGTCGGCGGTCGAGGCGTTGTTGCGCTCGTTGATGACCGTCAGGTTCTTTCCTTCGAGCTTGAAGCGGATCGGAGCCTGGCAGACGCGGACTTCCTGCGCGCCGGGGTGCGGCGTGACGGAGGCGTCCACGATGCCGTTCAGGACCTGGGTGCGGTTCTGTCCGTTGGCCTGGTAATTGTAGTTCTCGCCGAAGTCGTTGCCGTAGCCGTAGTTGACCTCGCCGGTCTTCGCGATCACGTTCAGGAGTGCCTTGTCCGCCCAGTCCCAGAGGAATCCGCCGTGGTATCCGCGGTTCTCATTGACGAGATCCCAGTATTGGAAGATGTTTCCGGTGGAGTTGCCCTTCGCATAAGCGTATTCGCAGAGGATGATCGGGCGGTTGTCGTTCCGGCCGTTCATCATGGAGCGGATGCGGTCGGGACGCGTGTACATGGGGCACAGGATGTCGCTGATGAGCGGTCCGGGGTTGCCGCTTTCATACTGCACGGGGCGGGTCGGATCGGTGTAGCGGATCCAGTTTGCCATGGCGGCCTGGTTCGCGCCGGAGCCGGATTCGTTGCCGAGCGACCAGAACCCGATGCACGGGTTGTTGCGGTCGCGGAGCACCATGCGTTCGGTGCGTTCGAGGTAAACCGGAGCCCAGGCGGGATCTTTCGAAAGCTGCGCGCCCATGCCGTGCGTCTCGATGTTGGTCTCGTCGACGACCAGCAGGCCGTATTCGTTGCAGAGTTCGTACCAGCGGTTGTTGTTCGGATAGTGGCTGGTGCGGACGGCGTTGAAGTTGAGCTTCTTCATCGTCTCGATGTCGAGGCGCATATCCTCCTCGGTCACGGCGAACGCGTGTTTCGCGCTGATGTCGTGACGGTCCACGCCGCGCACGATGAGGCGCTGGCCGTTCAGCAGGACGTTCCGGCCGCGGATTTCGATCTGGCGGAATCCTACCGGCACATACTGCACTTCCAGCGTCTTGCCGGAATCATCGACGAGGTGGAGGAAGAGTTTGTAGAGATACGGGGAATCCGGGGACCACTGTTCGGGAGCGGCCACACGCATGGAAATGATCGCGGCGCCGCGTTCCGAGCGCTGACCGAACATGCCGGACTGGCCGCTGAAGCGTTCCGCACGGCTTTCGGCGACAAGCTTGCCGTCGGCATCCAGCAGACGGGCCTTCACGCGAACTCCGGGATACGACGACATCGGGAGGTCGCCGATGGGCTGACGCGGCAGCGCGCGAGTTTCGACATACGCCATGACCTCGAGATTCGCGTCGGATTTTTCATGACGCTGGTTCTTCGCCGGATCCGTGAACGTGGTCCTGACCGACCAGTCGCGCAGATGCACCGGGGACAGCGCCATCAGGCGGACGTCGCGGTAGATGCCGCTCATGCGCCAGACGTCCTGACATTCCAGGAAAGTTCCGGTCGAGAAACGGTACACCTTCACGGCGATGGTGTTCTTGCCGGGCTTCAGCAGCTTTGTGATCGCGAATTCGGACGGCAGACGGCTGTCCTCGGCGTATCCGGCATACTGGCCGTTCACCCAGAAATCGTACGCGCTGTCAACGCCGTCGAACACGATGCGGACGTCGCGTTCCAGCCAGTCCGCCGGGACGTCGAACGTGCGGCGGTAGCATCCGGTCGGATTCGCGGTCGGCAGCAGCGGCGGATTCGCTTCCTTCTGGAACAGATAAATGTTGTTGATGTAAACCCCGCGGTCGGGGACACGCATGTCGCTCTGCCAGTTCGAGGGAACCGTCATGTCCAGCCAGGAGGAATCGGCGTAATCGGGACGGAGCACGTCGTCCGGCACATCGTCCGGTTTGCCGTACAGCTGGAATTTCCATTTCCCGTTCAGATTGAGCGTGTACTTCGACGGAGTCTTGCGGTACGCTTCGGCCGAGGCTTCGTCGTAGAACGTCCCGTAAATCGGGGCATGGCTGAGTTCACGGTTGATGCCGGTGATCCGCAGATCCTCGAAATAACGGGGCTGTGCGGATGATGCCAGATTGCTGTCAGCGGCATAAGCGGCTGATCCGGCGACCGTACTCGCGAGGGCGAAAGCGAAAAGCGAACGGTGGAGATGATTCATGGGGTGACCTTTCTGTTGAATTCAGGTGTGCAAAAATAGAAATCATCATACAGGTACTATATCGTTCCGCCAGTGCATTTCAAGACGAAAAATAAAACAATATGCCGGAATCTGACGTTAGTAACGTTTTTTGTAACGATACCTAACATTCCGTGAGCTCGGCGTCGTGCTTCGCCGATCCGGTCGGACGCGTTATCGTTCCGCTTCGGCCTTCTTCAGATCCCCGCTCCAGTCCCTGTTCAGGTCGAGCCCGGCGAAAACGTCCGGCGAATCCGGCAGTCTGATGTGGTAATCGCCGGCGTGGCAGAAGCTCAAATCCCCCTCGAGCAGGGCGAAGTTGACCACGTGGCCGCCATGCTTGCGGCTTTCATCCATGAAGTGGAGATGCCAGCCCGGGGCGTTGATGCCGGCGACGTAGCCGGGGAGCCGGAATCCGACGAGATCGCCGCGAACGTCTCTGAACTCGAACACAGCCTCGTCCTTCGCCGCCTCCGCCAGCCCGACGCCGTCCTTCTCCTGTCGTCTGACGGTCCGGACCTTCATGCAGTCGAATTGTCCGGTCAGACGGATCGCGAGCGGGACGTCGTTTCGGGGGCAGCAATCGTTCATCCGCGACTCAAACTCTTCGTAGCTCTGGATGCCTGCGAGCCGCACGGCGTCCTCGGCGTCGAAATCCGCGATCGTCCCGAACGGGACCGTCTCGTCGTCGCCCGGCAGATACACCTCTCCGTCGGCGCACGCCTGATAGACCACGCCGTCGATCATCTGCATCTCGCCGTCCAGCCGGTCCATCGTCGCGATCGCCAGATTGCCGAACCGTTTGACCTCGCCGACGCTGACGATCCCGCCGTAGTGACCGCCCAGCAGAACGCTGAACAGCGAAATCTGGGTAAACTGTCTATTTTTCCTGCTCATTTTTGCTGCTCCTCAAATGATCTCCGCCCCGGTGTCGTCGCCGGTCGCGGGGCGCTGCCCGGAATCCCGAATCACCCTCGGCCCGTGAGAACGGGGGGCCTGTTTCCCGAAGGATCGCTATACGATAACACCTCGACCGGCAAAAGTCAACCAAGTATCCGCGAAAAACCGCTTGACTTTCCTTCAAACGGAACTATATTTCTGCCATGGTTATTATTCCTCTCAATTTACCTGAAAAAAGTTCCAGTATGCAGGACGATCGGACAGCCCCCTTTGAAAAGCCCTTCATCTTCCGCAGGTCGAGCATGGACGCCCTCGCGGACGTGCTGCTGGCCGAGGTCCATGACGAGGTCGGGGAAAGCGGTTTTTTCAGCAGGAAGCGGATCATCGTCCCGAACCGGAGCATCCAGAGATACCTCTCCCTCCGCTTCGCGCATCGGTACGGCATAGCCGCCCAACTCGAATTCCCCTCCCTGATGTCGGTCTTTCAGCGGTTTCTGCCGCAGGGCCATGTCCGCCCGGACATCAACGGAAAGACGATCGGCTGGCGCATTTACAGGGTTATGCAGGAACCGGGGGCCGAAATGGCGTTTCCCCAGCTCGCGCGATGGATCAGGGGGGATTCCAGGCGTCTGTACGATCTGTCCCGGCAGCTCGGGGACCTCTTCGACAAATACATGCTGTACCGTCCGAGCTGGATCAACGCGTGGGAAGCGGGGGCGACGCCGCAGGGGTTGAACGGTGAACCGGACGCCGCCTGGCAGGGCGAACTCTGGCGGCGCGTCGCGGGGCAGGATTGGAGGGGAGAGCATTTCGCGGCGGTGTTCGACCGGATCGGGAACGGAGTCGAGGGGGACGGCGCTTCCTGTGAAGAAAGGCCGAACGGCGGGGAAACGATCCGCATCTTCGGTTTTTCCCAGCTGCCGCCGACCGTGCTGCAATGCCTGGAGACGATCCATCGGCAGGGCGCGGCCGTCAAACTGTATCATCTCGTGCCGAGCGGGGAGTATTATGCGGACTGCAAAAAGCACAAGGACGAGCTTCGCGAGTTCCTGAACCGTTATTTCCGCGAAGGCCAGGACCCCGCCCGGATCCTGGAGGACCTTCATTCCGCCTATTTCCAGCACAATCCGCTGTTGTCTTCCTTCGCGATGCAGAGCTGCGTCATGCTGAACAGGACGGTCGAATGGAACGACGACGCCGAATTCGGCGATCCCGAAACGGCAGATTCGGATGATGGAACGATCCTTCACCGTCTCCAGGACCGGATCCGGACCGACCGGAAATCAGACGGCAGCCAGGCGCGCAAATATGAAAAAGGCCGCGGATGCCGGTCGCTCCAGATCAGGAACTGCTATTCGGCGTTCCGCGAGGTCGAGGCGGCGCACAATTTCATCCTGCACTGCATGGACGAGGATCACGATCTGCCGCTGAAGGACATTTTCATCATGACCCCGACTCCGGCGGATTATGCTCCGCTGGTGGACGCGGTCTTCAACCATTCCGCGACGGTCCCGGCCCAAACTGCCTCCGGCGACCGGCGCGCCGTCCCGCAGCGCCGTCTTGAAGTGTCCATTGCGGATTTGCCGCGAACGGAACGCCTGTCCTCGTACAGCACGCTGATGAAGATACTGGCCCTGTTCAAAGGCGAGTTCGCCGCGTCGGAAATATTTGCCATCCTTCAGGACCGGTCGCTTCAGGAACACTGGGGGATCACGCCGGAGGACTGCCGGTATTGCCTCGCCCGCGCCATGCGGGCGGGCATCCGCTGGGGATGGGACGCGAAGGAACACGAGCGTTCCGGCGGGAAAGCGTTTCCCGAGAACAGCTGGCAGGCGGGTTTCGACCGCATGCTGCTGGACTACGCCGTGGATGCGGACCCCATGAGTCCTTACCGGATCAGCGACGTGGACGCGGTCTTCCCCGTGCCGGGATTCGACGGAGGCCGGGCGGAACTGCTGGGCAAATTCATCAGCCTGGTTTCGATCCTGCACGAGGCTGCGCAGACCATGCGCGGCCGGGAGCGGACCGGAGCGGCGTTCCGCGAATGGGAGACCATGCTGGCCGATCTGGCGGGCAGTGTCTTCGGCAGGGATTCCGAGCTGAAGATCCTTCTGCTGAGCGAACTGAACGCCTGGCATCAGGTGCTGACGGCGGCCGGCACGGAAGACGTCCCGCTGACCAGCGGGATCGTCCTGGCGTATCTCCAGGACCAGCATGCGAAGCCGGAGGACAACACCATGGGGTTCATGCGCGGCAAGATCACGTTCTGCGGCCTGCGCCCCATGCGAAGCATTCCCGCGGACGTCATCCTGCTGCTCGGCATGAACCACGATTCCTTCCCGGAGAGGGACGACGACCGCGAATTCGACATCATGCAGCAGTACCGGGCGAAAAAGAACTCCGGGGTCGGACGCGAACCGGGCGATCCGATCCGGCGCGACGAGTCCCGCCAGCTCTTCCTGGACACGATCATGGCCGCGCGGAAATACCTGTACGTGAGCTATGTCGGAAGGGACATCCACGACCGCAAGGAAAAGCCGCCGTCCGTGTGCGTAGACGAGCTCAAATCCTATTTGACGCATGAGTTCGGGAAGAACTGTTTCGTCGAGCTGAAGGAGCCGATCCATGTCTTCTCGCCGGAACTGTTTGAAAACGGCACCGCGAACCAGTCTTTTTCGAAGAACATGAGGGATGCGGCGCGGCAGATCGCGAATCGGTCGACGACCGTTTCAACCGGAGGAAAACCTCTTTTCGACATTCGCGAGGGGAGCCATCTGGATGAAAACGCGCAGACCGGGGCCGACTGCCGGAGGCTGGATCTCGACGATTTGAGTTGGTTCTTCCTCAATCCGGCGGGGAAATATGTTCGTGACACACTGGATGCGCGTTTGTCGGTGCGGGAATCGTCGTCGCCCGAAGATTCGGAGTCTTTCGAAGCCAAACTGGACTATGACGTGAAAGACGTCCTGTTCCGGTCCTATCTCGAATCCTCCGACCGGGAGACGCTGAAAGGCGTTTCCCTGCGGCGTCTGAAAGCGGACGGCAGCATCCCCCTGATGCAGAGCGCGGACGACTGGAGGGACTGGTCGGACATGGCCATGATCGCGCAGGGGATGGAGAGCATGGCCGCCGGCCGGACGGAACAGCTGATCCCGGCTGGCGAGATGGACTTTGAATATTCCGCCGCGGATGCCGGGGAGAGCTGGAACGATCCCGAGCATCCCGGAAGCCTTGCCGGCCTGATCTACGACGCCGTTCCTGACGGCGTGTTCCGCACCACGCTGATCCTGCCGGAAACGAACGTGTATCAATCCGAAAATCCCGAGGAGCCCTGCGTCCAGCTGGCCTGGAGTTTCGCAAAGACCCTTTCCGGTTCCCAGCTGATCCGGCCGATCTTGAACCACCTCAGGGCCAACCTCGACCGGAAGACCGTGACGAAGATCGTATATCTGCAGAGTCAGGGTACGGACAAACCGGACAGCATTGCCGTCGCGAAGGCGGATGCGATGGACCCCGCGGCTGCGGTGAAGATCGTGAAGCGGTTCCTGTGCCTTTATCATGCCGGGATGCGAAAACCGCTGCCGTTTTTCCCGAAAGCATCGTATAAGTTCTTCTCCGCAGCGGACGATAAGAGGAAAAGATCGCAGGCGGAATTGTGCTGGAACGGCAGCAAAAACAGCAAGGGCGAGGTCGAAAAGTTCGGCGATTTCTTCGGCTCCGTGCTTCCGTTCACCGACGCTTTCAGAAGCCTCGCCGGGGCGTTCTTCGGAGCCGTCGTCTTCCGTCAGGAGAAAGCGGCGGCAAAGAGGAAAGGGACTGAGAAATGAAGGTCTGCGATCTTGACGACTATC
>JAFYBD010000313.1 GCA_017540385.1 Lentisphaeria bacterium | reverse complement strand
CCTGGCGGCTCCCTCTCCGGTTTCTCTACCCGGCAAACTGGTGCGCATCGGGATTCGAAGAGGCGCTGGAATACCTGAAACGGCACGACGAACTCCGAAACGAGGCAACCCTGCTCACGAACAGCTCCGGCAAGCTCGTCTGGTGCATCCCCCTGCCCGACGAATTCGGGGGCGGCTCCGTGGCGTGGAAGTTCTGCGAGGGCAAGACCCCCTGGCGCTACATCATCAACCTCTCTCACCCCGCGCGCGAATGGCGCAACTACCGGGCGATCTCCGGTCTCGGCATCCCCTGCGGCGAGGTGCTGGCCTTCGGCGAGGAGCGCAAATACGGCTGGAAGCTCGAAAACTCCTTCATCGTGACCCGGTTCATCGAGGGGACCCGCAACGGCTGCGACTTCATGCCCGGCGGCCCCCGCCGCGACGACGTCGCCATGCGGAAGCGTTTCTGCACCCTCATCGCCCCGGAAATCGCGAAAATGCACCGGCACGGGTTCTACCACAAGGCGCTCCATGCGCGCAACATCCTCTGGCGCGGCGACACGCCCGAGACCATGGAGATCTTCTTCATCGACGTGGCGCGCTGCCGCATCCGCTTCGGTTTTGCGCTCCCCTGGGTGATCCGCTTCGACCTCTACACGCCGCTGCGCGACCTGGAGCTCCCCACGGACGAAAGCCTCGAATTCCTCCGTCTCTACCATGAGAATTACCCGGACTGTCCGCTCACGCTCCCGGAGCTCGAAAACTCCCTGCGGAAGTATCGCCGCCATCATAAAAAGTTCAACGTGATCGACGGCCATCCGAATTCCTGACCGCCCCTGCCCTTTTCGCCCTCGATCCGCCCCATTTTTCCGCACAAAAAAACAGGGGGCGGCACGACCCGTTTCCCCCGTGTTGCGTCTGCTGATTGGAACGTATATCAGGCGAAATCCGCCGCGTTCTCCAGCAGTTTCGCGCCTGCCGCGCAGGCCGGGCAGAAACACCACTTGCCGCCGTCGGCCTTCACCTGTTTCGCCTGGGCTTCGAGCGCCTTGGCTTTCTCCTCGCCGAAATACTCCACGGCGCGGGGCGAACCGAAGAATCCGAGCACGTCGTCGATCGAGCAGACGTCTTCCTTCAGTTCCTTCAGAAATGCCTCTGCGGCGGCCTTCTCGCCGTCCTTTCCGACGGCGTCGAGCCACGCCTGGGCGGCGGCTTTGAGTTCCTGGCAGCAGGACGGCGCGGCGATGAGCGCGCCTGTGGTTTCGATGAGTTCCTGTTTCGTCATGGTCGGGGTTCCTTCCGTTGGGGTGATATGGTTGATGTCGAGGTGGATTGTAGACCTGTTCAGATTTCCGGGTCGGGTTTCGCGGGCTTGGGGTATTCGAGCTTATCGACCTCGAATCCGAGCGTTTTCATCCGGCTCACGATGGCGTCGAGCTCTTCCTTCGCCATTTCGGGCTTGCGCGACAGCACCCACAGGTACCCGCGGCTCCCGGCGGTGACGACCGCGACGCTGTAGTCCGGGTCGAGCTCGATGATCCGGTAGTCGGAGTAGAACGGCCAGAAGAACGACACGCGGAGTTCGCCCGTGAGGGGGTCCGCCTTCGGGCGCTTGAGCTTGGCGGTCCCCGTGATGGATTTCGCCTCGCCGTCCTTGACGCCGCTGTTCACGACCTTGATGGTCCCGTCGGACTGCAGCGTATAACGCGCCCGGACCTCGTCCAGGTCCCGTTCGAAATACTGCGGCAGTCGCGCGATCTCGTACCACGTGCCCATGTAGCGTTCCGGTTCGAAATTCCGCACGGCCGCGATGTCCGAAGTCGTCGCGCAGCCGGTCAACGCTGCCGCGATCGACGACACGATCCCGCCGATCAGATGTCTCTTCATGGTTGTCCCCCTTCACGTTCGATTGTTTACGACGGCACGAATTGCCTCCGCCCTTGCCCATAAGATACCGCCTGTTCGGGCAAAATGCAAATCGGCTCCGCCTTTTTTTCGGAAAGACGGAGCCGTGAAGCTGTAGGGAAATGTCACCAGCGGCCGGACGCTCCGCCGCCACCGAACGATCCGCCTCCGCCCGAACGGCGCGAACTGCTCGAGCTGTGATACGAACGCGAACTGCTCGAGCTTCTGGAACGGGAGCCGGAGCTCGAACCGGAGCTGCCGGTGCTGACCGGGACGCGGGTCGGGTCGTGGATGAAGAGATGCGGCACCGACGTCCCGACGACCTTGCCCCAGTACGCCAGCAGGAGCCCGGCGAACATGCCGACGAGGCCGATGATCCCCCACATCGTATTGTCCGGATTCAGCACGCGCGGATCGTTTGCGGGCCTGGCCGGGGTCAACGCGGGATACGTCTTCACCTCGGGCACGAACGTCTCCTGCGGTTTCGCCTCGGCCGCGCCGACTTCTCCGGGGCGGACGCCGGTCACGAACGTCTCGATGCCCTGCACGACTTTGATCGCCGCGTCGGCGTAGCGTTCAGCCTGCAGGTCGGGCCGGATCATCCGGAGCAGATCGCCCGCGCGGGCGTCGTTCACGGGGCCCTCCCAGCCGTAGCCGATCTCGAGCCGGCTCAGGTGGTCATCGATGGCGAGCACGAAGAGCGCGCCGTTGTCCACGCCTTTCTTCCCGATCTTCCACTTCGTCGCGACGTCCAGGCCGAATTCCTCGATCGAGGTGTTCAGTCCGATGGTCGGCAGCGTGTAGACGATCATCTCGCCCCCGGTCTGCTCTTCGAGGCGTTCGATCGCGGCGATCACGCGCGCGGTTCCGTCTGCGCCGAAGACTTCGGCGGCGTCCAGCACCTGGTTCTCCGGGTATTCCGGGATCGAGCTGTTCAGCGTGCGGGCGACGTCGCGCGCGGGCTCTTCCGTCACGGTGGAGGAGACGAATCCGAGTCCGACGGCGAGGCCGAGGATGAGCGCGATCCCGCGCAGGAATCCCTTGTGCGTCCAGCCGTCGGAGGGAGCGTTCAGATCCGTAAGGCTGAGGTACTTTTTCTCCGGCCATTTCTTGCGGAACTCCTCGATGACTTCGGGGTTCTTCTTCAGGAGCGAGGCGCGCTTGGATTTGCCGTGTTTCAGGAAGATGAACGCGATCGCGGCGAGGATGGCCACGAAGGTGATCGCCGTACTGCGGACGGAACCGTCTCCGTCCCGGCTCATTCCCGTCGCATACAGGATGCCTTCGCCCGTGCGGGAGCCGCCCTCGGCAGTGCCCTCTTCGGCGTCGAGTTCGGCGCGCAGGGCGCGTTCCTCGGCGTCGATGGCCTTTTCGATCTCCTCTTCCGTGAGGTTCGCGCGGTTCTTTTCGGCGGCGGGAGCGGATGTGTCATCGGCAGGAGCCGCGACCGGGATCTTCGACGCCGCTTCGATGGCGGATTTCAGGCGGGTCAGCAATGCGATGGCGCGAAGGCCGCGCTGGGTCGCGTGATACTCCGAACACTCTTTCCAGGCCGCATCCTCATCCCAGCCTGCGAGACGCCAGCCGCTGCCGAGCAGACCGAACTGCATGGAGTTTTCATGGACGTCGCAGACCATCAGCACGCCCTTGCCCGGAGCCCATTCCCCGGCCATCTGCTCGTAGATCGCGGGCAGACCGGCGCAACGCGCGTGCACGAACATCAGGGCGACGGAGCAGTCTGCGCTCTTCGCGATGTCGGTCGCCAGCGCCTCCATCATCTGCTTGTCGTCATCCAGCAGGACGCCCTCCATGTCGGACAGCGTCACGCGCCCTTCCGGGATGTCGAAATCAGGCGCGATCTCCCCGCAGGAGTGATAATAGAACGTGGCGAAGATCACGGCGATGACAGTCATGAGGACAAAGAGCCAGATGCAGCCGACCCGGGGCAGCCGCATCCGCGGTTTCGGGGGCTTCTCCCCGTATTCCTTCTCGTATTTTTCGATGAGGTCGAACGAACTCGCCGCGATTTTCGGGGGCGCTTTCTTCGTCGCGGTCTCCGCGGCGTTCGGGGTCGCGGTCTCCGCGGCGTTCGGGGTCTTGGTGGTGTCGTCAGCCATGATGGTCCTGCGTGGTGGGGATGATGGGATGCGGGCGAAAAGACGCCGGGGGATCGCCCCGGCGTTTACTAATATAATCCGTTTTTTCCCGGAAACAAGTCTCCGGCGGAAAAAACGCGGCTTTTTATCCGGCGGAACACGTCCGGCCGCGAGGTCGCGTCAGGCGTTCGCGACGCCCCGGGCGAGGTCCTGCACGAACTTTCCCGCGGCCTCGACGCTCTCGCCGAGCGCCTTCACGAACCCGGACCCGGAGATCACGCCGTCGGCATGACGCGCCGCTTCGGCGGCCGTTTCCGCGTCGGCGATCCCGAAGCCCGATGCCACGGGGAGCGCGGTCACGTTCTTCACGCCCCCGATGAGCTGGGGATAATCGGACGGCAGGCCGTGCCGTGCGCCGGTCACTCCGGCCACGTTGATGTAGTACACGAATCCGCTCATGCCGTCCACGATCTTCTTCACGCGGTCGGGCGGAGTCAGAGGCGACACCAGCGGGATCATGTGCAGTCCGTGTTTCCGGCACGGCTTCAGCAGCTCGTCGCGTTCCTCCAGCGGCAGGTCGACCGGCAGGACGCCGTCGACGCCGATCTCCGCGAGCTTCGCGCACAGGGCCTCGTAGCCGTAATGCAGCATGGGGTTCATGTAGCTGAAGACGATGAGCCCGACGCGGGGGAATTTCTCCCGGATGCGCCCCGCCAGCGCCAGCACGTCGTTGATGCTGTAGCCGGCACCGGCGGCCTTCTGCGAAGCGGCCGCGATGACGGGGCCGTCCGCCATCGGGTCGGAGAACGGCACGCCGAGTTCGATCACGTCCGCGCCGTTTTCAATGGCGGCGGCGATGCCGCGTTCGCTCGTTTCCGGGTCGGGATAACCGGCCGTCGTAAAGACGATGAGCGGCTTTTTCGATGCGAAGATTTCAGAAAGTCTGTCCATGATTCACCTTGTAGGTTCTGATGTTGTCCATGTCCTTGTCGCCGCGGCCGGAGAGGTTGACCACGACGATCCCGCCCTTGCCGACGGTCCGCGCGTCCTTCACGGCCTGCGCCACGGCGTGCGAGCTCTCCAGCGCCGGGATGATGCCCTCCAGACGGCACAGCAGGTCGAACGCGGCCACGGCCTCCTCGTCGGTCACGACGGTGTAGGTCGCGCGCTTGGTGTCCGCCAGGTAGCAGTGTTCGGGGCCGACGCCGGAGTAGTCCAGCCCGGCCGAGACCGAATGAGTGTCCAGCATCTGGCCGTTGCCGTCCTGCAGGAAATACGCCTTCATGCCGTGCAGGATGCCCACCCGGCCGCCGTTGATGCTCGCGGCGTGCTTGCCGGACGCGAT
>JAFYBD010000312.1 GCA_017540385.1 Lentisphaeria bacterium | reverse complement strand
CACCACGCCCACGTCCGACTGGCGGAAGAAGATGACCTTCTCCGGGTCGAGGCCGCAGGCGAGGAAATCGACCGCCACGCCGCGAACGCGCTCGCGAAGCTCCTCTGGCTTCGGCTGGACGGTGAGGGAATGGAGGTCGGCGATGAAGACGACCGCGTCGTCGCACTCCTCCTGGAGGCGGACGGTCGAGCGGATCGCGCCGAAATAGTTTCCGATGTGAAGGATCCCGGAGGGCTGGATCCCGGTCAAAACTCGTTTCATGTTCGTTGTCTTTCTTTCTGTGCCTTCGGCACGATATGGTCATAAGCCGCCGCCGGAGGGCTGAGTATCCGGCGCGGAAAGGTTGCTTGTTTCAGGCGAAACGGACTCGACGGAAGCCGCGGCTTCGGTCTGTTCGGATGTCAGCTGCTGTATCGTTCTATTCAATTCGGTTTTATGTCTCTCTGTTTTTCTCAGCAGGTCGCAGCAAAGCGCAATGAGGATGAGGTACAGCACGGCGAGCCCGATCAGGATGCGGTTCTGGATGCGCACGGTGCGCTCGAGCTTGCTGTTCTGGCGCAGGAGCTTCGCGCTGTAGGGGATGGAGACGGAGGACGTGGTCGCGTCGACGGGGATGCGGTCGCCGGTAAGCGAAGTGTCGAGCTCGCGCCGGAGATCTTCGAGTTCGCGGCGCTTTTTCGTGAGCGCGTCGCTCTTCTTCGCGAGGTCGGCGCTGCGGGCGTTCAACGCGGATTCCCGGGCGGCGAACTCCTGTTCCAGCTCGGCGCGGCGGGAATCGAGCGCTTCTTTCTGCTTCAGATAAGTCGCGCGTTCCAGGTCGGACTTTTCGATCCCGGCGCGCAGGAACTCCTTCTCGGAAATGATCTCGTCGAGTTTCCTGTTCAGGTGTTCCTCGCGGGCGTCGAGCTCGGCGGTGCGCTGATCCAGCGCCGCCTGACGCGCCGCGATCTCCGCCTGGATCCGGGCGTATTCGTCGTCCTCGTCGTAGACGTCCATCGTGGGCAGATCGTCGTCATCGTCCGGGGCGGCAATGTTCAGCGTGGAGCCGGAATGTGTCGCGGAGGGGGCGGCGGCGGTCGGGTCGGAGGCGTTCGCGGCGGGCGTGATGATCCTGCTGGCGTTCGCGGCCGCGAGGGTGGAGGCGAAATCGCCGAATCCGACGTTCACGGTCTTCGCGATCTTCAGGTGCGTGTTGGTGGCGGTGTCGGTCGGGGACGGTTCAGCCGGGGCGGACGAGGCTTCACGCAGGACGCCGCCGCAATTCGGGCACAGGACTCTCCCTGTCCCATTGGGGGGGACGTCCTTTTCGAATCCGCATTGTGGGCACTTCATGAAGCGTGTCTCCTTGAACCGGAACCGAAGGTCATGCTTTCAGCACTTCGACTCCGCAGGGTTTGCCGTTCAGGTCGCCGTCTGGCGTCGCGCCGTCGGCGGCGGGGATGAAGACGAGTTCGTCGGCCAGGGTCTCGGAGCAGACGTGTTCGCGTCCGGACTCCAGGGCGTCGAGCAGGTCCTGCGCGGCGGTCACCCGGACCCGGATGCGGTCGGAGACCTGCAGGTTCATCTCCTTGCGGAGATTCTGGATCCTGCTCACGAGTTCGCGTGCGTAGCCCTCGGCGAGAAGTTCGTCGTTGAGCTCGGTGTCCAGCGCGATCGTGAGGGAATCGTCGGCGGCCACGCAGAATCCGGGCCGTTCGGTGCGGTTGACCACGATGTCGGCAGGACCGAGCAGGCAGGTCGTGCCGTCCTCGAGCTTGAGTTCGTACGGCGTGCCGGCCATGATGGAGGAGATGACGTGCGAGGAGAGACGGGAGATTTCGGCGGCGAACGCCTTCATCTTCGGGCCCAGACGGGAGCCGAGGCTCTTGAAGTTCGCCTTCGCGGAGAGATGCACCAGCGATTCCTCGTCGCCGAAGATTTCGACCTTCTTCACGTTCAGCTCGTCGGCGATCACGCCTTCGCTCAGGGTCAGGAGTTCGCGCACGGCCGGGTCGATGGAGACCAGCACGGCGCGGGCGAGCGGCTGACGCACCTTCAGCGAACGCTGCGTGCGGAGGAAACGTCCCAGAGAGACGGCGCGCTGCGCCAGGGCGTTCTGGCGTTCGAGCTTCTCGTCGCGGCGGAAGAGTTCGGGTTCCGGGAAGTCGCAGAGGTGGACGGACTCCGGCATGTCATCGGTGCGGAGCGAACGGTAAATCTCCTCGGTGATGAACGGGATGAAGGGCGCTGCGGCCTTCGCGAAGGTCAGCAGCACGTAATACAGCGTGGCGTATGCTTCGGCCTTGTCGCTGTCGTCCTGGCTCTTCCAGAAACGGCGGCGGCTGAGGCGGATGTACCAGTTCGTGAGGTCCTCGACGAACGCCTCGAAACGGTTCGCGGCCGGCTGCAGCTGGTACTGGTCCATGTTCCGGCGGATTTCGTCGACCATGTCGGCCAGGCTGGAGAGGATCCAGCGGTCGAGCGGATTCGAGGGGTTTTCGGGCGCGGAGAGCGGTCCCGGCGCGGGCTTCCAGTTGTCGACGTTCGCGTAGGTCATGAAGAACGAGAACGAGTTCCAGATCGGCAGGATCACGCTGCGCATGGCCTCCTTCACGGCGGACTCGGAGAACTTCAGGTCTTCCGCGCGGACCACCTGCGAGCCCAGCAGCACCAGACGGAGCGCGTCGGCGCCGTAGGTGTTCACGATCTGCATCGGATCTGGGTAGTTGCGGAGGCGTTTCGACATCTTCTGGCCGTCCTCGGCCAGCACCATGCCGTTCACCACCACGTGCATCGCCGGCGGCTTGTCGAAGAGCGCGCTGGAGAGGACCGTGAGGGTGTAGAACCAGCCGCGGGTCTGGTCCTGCCCCTCGGCGATGAACTCGGCCGGGAAGCAGCTGTCGAAGTGTTCCTTGTCCTCGAAGGGATAGTGTTTCTGGGCATAGGGCATGGAGCCGCTCTCGAACCAGCAGTCGAGCACCTCCGGCACGCGTTTGAGCGTCGCGCCCGAGGCGGACTTGATGGTCATGCCGTCGACGAAATGCTTGTGAATGTCGGTGACTTTCTGTCCGGTCAGCTTCTCGAGTTCGGCCACGGAGCCCACGCAGACGGTCTCGCCCGTCTCCTGGTTGCGCCAGATCGGCAGCGGGCAGCCCCAGTAACGGTTGCGGCTGATCGCCCAGTCGCGGGCGTTCTCGAGCCACTTACCGAAACGCCCCTCCTTGATGTGGGAGGGCACCCAGGTCATCTGGGAATTGGCGCGGAGCATCTTCTCCTTGATCGGGTCGATCTTCACGAACCACGTGGAGACGGCGCGGTAGATGAGCGGGGAATCGTCGCGCCAGCAGTGCGGATAATTGTGCTTGATGGTGCCGCGATGGACGAGCTTGCCCTCGGCTTTCAGGCGGGCCATGATGTCCGCGTCGGCGTCTTTCACATAACGCCCCGCGTAGTCCGGGACGTCCTTCGTGAACCGGCACTCGGCGTCGATGGGGCAGACCCCGGGCACGCCGTTGGCCGCGCCTGCGATTGCGTCGTCTTCGCCGAAACTCGGCGCGATATGCACGATGCCGGTGCCGTCCTCGGTGCTCACGTAGTCGGCGCAGATCACGCGGAACGCGCCTTCGGCCGCCTTGTCCTCGAAGTACGGGAAGAGCGGAGTGTAATGCAGTCCGGCGAGGTCGGTGCCTTTATAGCGTTCCAGGATCTCCGGCATGGCGTCGGCCTTGTAATACGCATGGAGACGTGACTCGGCGAGGATGAACTTGTCGTCGCCGTCCTTCACCTTCACGTAGTCGATGTCGGGACCGGTCGCGAGCGCCATGTTCGACGGCAGCGTCCACGGCGTGGTCGTCCAGGCGAGGATGCTGGTCTCCGGGTCGTCTTTCAGGCGGAACCGGATGGTGATGGCCGGGTCGGTGACTTCCTTGTAGCCCTGGTTCGCCTCGAAGTTCGACAGCGGGGTGGAGCAGCGCGCGCAGTACGGCAGGATCTTGTAGCCCTCGTAGATCAGGCCCTTGTCCCACAGCTGGCGGAACACCCACCAGATGGACTCCATGTAGTTCATGTCCATCGTCCGGTAGCCGTTGCGGAAGTCCACCCAGCGCCCCATGCGCTTCACGATGGTCTCCCACTCTTTCGTATAACGCAGCACGATGCCGCGGCAGGCTTCGTTGAACTTGTCGATGCCGTAGTCCTCGATCTCCTTCTTGCCGGACAGCTTCAGCTGCTTCTCCATCTCGTATTCGACCGGCAGGCCGTGGCAGTCCCAGCCGAACGTCCGCTCGCAGTATTTGCCGCGCATGGTCTGGTAACGCGGGATCACGTCCTTGATGGTGCCTGCGAGGATGTGCCCGTAGTGGGGCAGCCCGGTGGCGAAGGGAGGGCCGTCGTAGAACAGGAACTCGGGATTGCCCTTGCGGTTCTGCAGGGACTTCTCGAAAGTGCCGTTCTGTTCCCAGAAGGCCAGGTTGGACGCTTCAATGGCGGGGAATTCGGATTTGCCCGAAACTGCTTTGAACATAGATCAAAACCTCTGTCTGTATGAAAATGTGCGTTGAAATGACAAACGGGAAAGGATGCCGGGACGATGACGGCGCCGCTCAGACGCGCTCGATGCGCGCCATCTTGGCGTACGGCATGCGGAGCACGCGGGGCGTCTCGCCCTCCTGCGATTCGAGCTCGACCACGGCCAGCGCGTCCTGCGCCTCGAGGATCTTCGCGATCATGAGCGTGGAGCCGTCGGCGAGCTCCAGGCGGAACTGCGCCTTGATGGAGGTCGCGTCGGAGGAGCCGCGGAGCTTGGAGAAATTGTCCTTGTTCGGCGTGGAGTCGATGCGGCGGCGTTCGGCCTCGATCTGCTCCCGGTCGCGGGCGAGACGTTCGGAGGTGCGTTTCGCCTCGGAAACTGCCTTGGCGCGGATGATGAGCTTGCGGATGAGCAGGATCAGCGGGTAGACCACGGGGAAGATCAGGCCGAGCCAGAAGTGTATCCTGCCGCTTTTTCCGGTCGAATTCGCGAATTCGTAGGAGGCGAATCCTGAGAGCAGCCATATCAGGACGGGCACGAACCAGGACAGCATCCAGTGGGACTGCGACGTGATGGCATCCGTGAACTCGGATTCCGTGGCCAGACCTTTGAGAAATTCAAGTATTCCGCTCATATTGGGGTTTCCTTATCGTTATAACGTGTAATCATTTTGCCGTAAACTAT
>JAFYBD010000311.1 GCA_017540385.1 Lentisphaeria bacterium | reverse complement strand
GGGTGAATCTGGAACGTGCGCTGAGCCTCGGCAGCCGCCTCGGCGGACACCTGGTCAGCGGACACGTCGACGCCGCCGTGAAGGCCGTTTCGTTCGGGAAGGTCGGCGACGACTACGAGCTCCGCATGGAAATGCCGTCCGAACTTCGGATTTTCTTCGTGACGAAGGGCAGCGTGTGCGTGAACGGCGTTTCCCTCACGCTCACGGACGTGACGGACGGGACGTTCGCCGTGCGGCTGATCCCGACGACCCGGCGCGAGACCAACCTCGACGGCCTGAAGCCGGGCGACCTCGTGAACATCGAGACCGACCTGATCGGAAAGTATGTCTGCGAACAGCTCCGCGCGCTCGGCCACGCCCCCGGAAATGAGGCGAAAGGCCCCTCGATGGACGATCTCCTGAAAGCGGGGTTCTGAGATGGGCAGGATTGATTACAGGGCGATTGAATTCGGGCTCGCGCTCGGCCACTCCCAGCTGGACCCACAGGCGGTGACGGATTTCCTCACGCCCGGCGTGCTCGATGCGCTCGAAATGCCCGCGGAGTGTTTCCTCCAGCCCGATCCGGAGTTTCAGCGGCGGCTGAACGCCTGCGAATTCAAGTCCGTGAGCGCGGGGAGCCTGATGGCTTCCGATCTCACGCGCACGATCCCGTTCGTCGCGGAGAACTACCGCCGCGACTTCGCCGAGCAGGCAGGCGTGATGGTGCGCACGCTCGTGAAATCCGGTGCGCACGGGGCGTTCCTCGGGTTCGATCTCGGGCGCATCCTCGGAAATACCGAGGCCGAGAACGCCGCGCTCGACATCATTCACCGCCTGATCCCGACTCTCTACCTGGAACAGTTCGAACTCCTGATCCCGTTCCGGGTGCCGTTCCACGGCAGCGACTCCATCCGCGCCTCCGCCCTGATGGGGCAGTTCCTGCGCGGCACGCTGACCCCGCTCGTGAAGCTGAGCCTGGAGATCCATCCCTTCGAGGTGAAACCCGAGGAGGATAAGTCCGAGATGGTCGGCATGCTACCCTGCGAGGCGCGGCAGGCCGTCCTGATCTACGACGCCGACTGCGGCAACCACATCACCGCGGCACAGTTCCGCCCCTGGGCCGAACACCTCGCGACGAAGCTCTTCCGGGGGCGTTACCTGCTGTGTCCGCGTTCGATCCGCAACCGCATGCTGATCCCGGAGGCCGATTTGTTCGCAAAAATGGTTTCCGACTTGCGAAATGAATGAACGCGTGCTATTTTAATAGATACGCTTTATCTTTTTTTTACAGTTTACAGGGAGAAATACAGATGCCCAGAACTTTGAAACTCGGCGTGAACATCGATCACGTCGCAACCGTCCGTCAGGCCAGACTCGCCTCGCAGCCGTCCCCGCTGGAGGCCGCGAAACTCTGCGCGGCCGCGGGCGCAGACGGCATTACCGCCCATCTGCGCGAAGACCGCCGTCACATCCAGGATTCGGACGTGATCGCGCTTTCGCAGGCGGGACTCCGCCTCAATATGGAAATGGCCCTGACCGAAGAAATGGTCCGGATCGCCACCACGCTCGTCCGGCCGAAAAGCTGCTGCCTGGTGCCGGAGAAACGCCAGGAACTCACGACCGAGGGCGGCCTCGACGCCGTGGCTTCGCTCGACAAGCTCATGCAGTACGTGCCCGTGCTCCGCGGCGCTGGGATCGCCGTGAGCCTCTTCATCGCCCCGGACCCCGCCCAGATCGACTGCGCGAAACAGTGCGGCGCGGAGTTCGTCGAACTCCATACCGGTTCGTACGCGAACGCCGTTTCGGCGACCGAGCGCACCGCCGAACTCGACCGTCTGGCGAAGGGCGCGGAGTACGCTCATTCGCTGGGGATCGGCGTGAACGCCGGTCACGGCATCGACTACGACAACATCGGCCAGCTGCTCGCGGCCGTGCCGTATCTCCACGAACTCAATATCGGCCACAGCATCATCGCCCGCGCCATCATGAAAGGCGTCGGAGCGGCGGTCGAAGACATGCTGGCGCTCATGAACGATTATCCGGGCGCTTGATCCCGGCTTCAGCCCAAGAAAGGAATCCCCCGAAATGGCATCGGAAATCATCGACATCTTCCATCAGATCCTCGCCCAGTGCGTGGAGAACAGCGCATCCGACGTGCTCATGAAAGAGGACGCCCCGGTCAATCTCCGCATCGCCGGCGCTCTCCTCCCGGTCGACTACGTGACCACCCACGAATTTCTCGACGCGCTGCTGAAGGAGATCATGGACGAACGCATGCAGAAGGAATACCAGAACAACGGCGACTTCGACTTCTCCTACTGCGTGGAGAATCTCGGCCGGTTCCGTATCAACGCGCACCGCCAGCGCGGCACCCACGGCGTGACCCTGCGCTACGTGAAGAGCAAGATCAGCTCGATGGAAGAACTCTCGCTCCCGCCCGTCCTGAGGACGATCGCGGAGACCCCGCGCGGCATCATCCTCGTCTGCGGCACCACCGGCAGCGGCAAGTCGACCACGCTGGCCGCCATGATCCAGCACATCAACGAGCATTTCACGAAGCACATCATCACCATCGAGGACCCGATCGAATACGAATTCCGCGACGGGAAATCCTTCGTGGAACAGCGCGAAGTCGGCCTCGACTGCCCGACGTTCTACAGCGCCCTCACGCACGCGATGCGCCAGGCCCCGGACGTCATCATGGTCGGCGAAATGCGCGACAAGGAGAGTTTCGAAGCCGCCCTGCAGGCCGCCGACACCGGCCACATGGTCATCAGTACCGTGCACGCCGCCGACGCTTCGCAGGTCGTCGGCCGTATCCTCGACCTCTATCCCATCCAGGAACAGGACACCATCCTCGAGGCGCTTTCCGCCAACCTGAAGGCCACCATCGCGCAGCGTCTGCTGCCGAAGGCCCTCGGCAAGGGCGTCGTGCCCGTGGTCGAGGTCATGATCTGCGACCCGGTCGTGCAGCGCTATATCTCCAAGAAGGAGTTCGAAAAGCTCCCCGAAGCCATGGAAAACGCGCGCGAAGCCGGCATGCAGACGTTCAACATGGCCATCCTCGACCGCATCAACAACGGCGAGATCACCGAGGAAGTCGGTCTCGCCGCGTCCAGTTCGCCGACCGCCCTGAAGATGAACCTGAAGGGCATCTTCCTGAGCAGCTCCAAGTAATCCGGGCAGCATCGCGTACGGCAGAAAACGGCGGACGACATGAACGGCGTAGTGTTATATTTGCAGGCCCTGATCCAGGGGATCGTGGAGGGCGTGACCGAGTTCCTCCCGATCAGCAGCACGGGGCACATGATCATCGTGGACAGCTTCTTCCCGATGGAAGACGCGGCGTTCGCGAAACGGTTCGAGGTGGTGATCCAGCTAGGGGCGATCCTCTCCGTGCTGATCTACTTCTACAAGACCATCTTCCCGCGCAAATGGACCGTGGCAGGCTTCAAGGATATGATCCCCCTGTGGTCGCGCGTGATCGTGGGCGTGATCCCGGCAGGCGTGATCGGGTTCCTGCTGGACGATTTCATTGAGGCGCATCTCTTCAACATCCTGGTCGTCTCCGTCGCGCTGGTCGTGTGGGGCGTGGCGCTCGTCTTCAGCGGCAAGCTGGAAAGCCGTCAGGCCGCCACGGACGAGATCGTGAAGATGAGCTACGGCAAGGCGCTCGCGGTCGGATTCTTCCAGTGTCTCGCCATGGTGCCGGGGACGTCGCGTTCCGCCGTGACGATCCTCGGGGCGATGTTCCTGGGGTGCTCGCGCGCCTGTGCCGCGGAATTCTCCTTCTTCCTCGCGATTCCCACGATGTTCGGCGCGTCTCTCCTCACGCTCGCGAAAGGCGGCGCGAAGATGACCGCCCCGCAATGGATCGCGCTCGCCATCGGGTTCGTGACCGCCTTCTTCGTGGCGTGGGGCGTGATCGCGTGGTTCATGGACTACGTGAAGAAGCACGACTTCAAGCTCTTCGGCTGGTACCGCATCGTCCTCGGCGCGATCCTCCTGCTCCTCTTCGCACTCGGCCTGATCCACGTGTGACGATTTGAGGCCATCACCAAAAAGTAAATCAGGCATACCGCGAGAGATTCCGGTATGCCTGAAATGTTTTAAAGACGGTCACTCGGCGTATTCGACCTTGAAGCAGAGGGCGATTTTGAGGTCCGGGTCGGCCTCCGGGGCGGTGATCACGAGCGTGGAGCCGTCGGATTTCCACTGAACTTTTTTCGGGGAGCCGAGCAGCGTGACGTTTCTCACCGGCGCATCGAGGTCCTTCACAGTCACATCCGCGCCGGGGGAGGGGATCGCGAGCGTGAAAACGTACAGCGCGCCGTCCTTCGTGGTGAACCTCAAATCTTCGGCGGTGGCGGGCTTGCCGCGGCCTTCGTTGAATCCCTGCGCGTTGAGTCGTTCGCCTGGCCCCTCGGCCTGAGGTCCGGCGCCGAACTTCTTCCACGTGCGGGTCCCGTAGATGCCCTCGCCGTTGACGTACATCCAGTTGCCGATCCCGGCGCAGACGGCGCGTTCCTTCTCGTCGACGGTGCCGTCGCCCCGGATGGGCACGCTGAGGAGCAGGTTGCCGCCCTTGCTGACGATGTCGATGAGCATGCGGACGACCGTATCGGCGGTCTTGTATCCGTTGCGGTCGTAGAGGGCGCGGTCGTAATGCCACGAGCCGATGCAGGTGTCGGTCTGCCAGTACGGCGAGACCATAGAGGCCGGCACGCCGCGTTCGACGTCCCAGACGAGGCCCTTGCGCTGATCCTCGTTCAGGACCTTGCCGCAGGCCACGACTTCCTGCTTGCCGTGGTTCTTTTTGAGCATCGTGTTGTAGTAGTACGCAGTCAGCTCGACGCCATCGTTGAACGTGGGCCAGAACGGCACCACGGTGTCGTCGTAGTAGATGATCTCCGGCTCGTAGTCGTCGATGAGCTGTTTATGGCGCTTCATGAATTTGTCGCGGTATTCCTGCGAGGGCGGCACGACGCGTTGCGGGTCCCAGTCCCAATGCCGGTTGTCGGGCGAAGCCTCGTGATTCTGCGCGTAGAGTTCCTGCGGGTCCAAGCCCATTTCGCCCCACCACGTTCCCGCGCCGTCCTCCTTCTTCAGCAGGCCGTCGTACGGACGCGACGTCTCGTACCAGCACCATGCGTGCGACGCGTGGATGCTCGCGCCCCAATGGAGTCCGGCACCCTGCACGGCTTTCTTCCATTCCTTCGCCAGGTCGCGGCCGGGACCCAGCCGGACGGAGTTCCACTCCTGATACGGGCTGTCCCACAGG
>JAFYBD010000310.1 GCA_017540385.1 Lentisphaeria bacterium | reverse complement strand
GGTCTGCGCGCTCGTGATCCTGACCGGGCTTTCCCGGACGGTCTTCCTGGCCGCCGTGACCTGGATTTCGAAATACCGCAACGTGATTCCCGTGGCGACGCTCTTCGGGATGTTCCCGACCTCCGAGATCGCGTTCGTCGTGATCGGGACCGGGTACCAGGGCGGGTTCATCACCTCCGAACTCTATTCGCTGATCCTCTGCATCGTGGTCTGCTCCATGATCGCCGGGCCGCTGGTCGACAACCTCACCACGCCGGTCTATTCCCTGCTGCGCCGCACCGTCTGGCGCAACATCCGGCGGACCGACCTGTCGCTGCCGCAGCCCGACCTGGAGGGCCACATGGTCCTGGTGGGGGGTGGACGCGTCTCCCGCGTGATCGCGCACGTGATGATCCGCCTGAACCTCAAATACGTGATCGTGGAGCCGGTGTACGACCTGTACTGCGCGGCGCGGAACGAGGGGCTGAACGTGATCTACGGCGACCCCTTGAGCGACGTGATCCTGTCGGCCGCGCACATCGGCTCGGCGCGCGTGCTCGTGCCGATGATCTTCAAACTTGAGGAGAGTCTCGCGATCATTCATCTGGCGCGCGGGATGAACCCGAATCTGCGGACGGTCATGTGCGCGGATTCGCCGGAGACGGAGCACCGATTGTCCGAGGAACGCGTGAACGAGATCATCCTGTCTCAGTTCGAGGTGTCGCTGGAGCTCACGCGCCGGATTCTGATGCTGAACGACGTGCCGACCGCGCAGATTCAGAATTACCTCGACTCCGTCCGTGCGAACCGCTACAAGCCCATGCTGGACGAGAGCCCGGCCTTCGCGCTCGCCGAGAAAATCCGCTCGTTCCAGGGGCTCATCGAGCTCCACTGGACCCAGATCCAGCCGGAAAGCCCCCTCGCGGGGTGTTCCATCGCGGATTCCGGCGTGAGGGCGCGCACCGGCATCTCCATCGTCGGATTCATCCGCGACGGCGTGATCCACGCGAATCCGGGACCGGACACCGTGCTCGAATCCGGCGACGTGATCGCCGCCATCGGGAACGCCGAGCAGACCGCCGCGTTTGCCACGCTCACGCGTTCCGCCATGGCGAGTTCGCCCGAATCCGCCGCGCAGGCCGTGTCGAACGGAGCCGCCTTGCCTTGACAATGGGGCGTTTGGATGTATGTTATAATCGGGGCTTCGTTCCCCGTTAAATAAACAGGAGGATCGTATGAAACAGATATTTCAGGTGGGCGGCATGCGGTGCGCGTCCTGTCAGGCCCATGTGGCGAAGGCCGTGAAGACGCTGCCCGGGGTCGAGAATGTGGACGTGAACCTGATCACGGGCCGTATGACCGTGGATCATTCCGGCGGGCGCGATTTTGCCCAGACCGTCATACAGGCGGTGAAATCCGCCGGATTCACGGCCGAGCTCGTCGAGGACGCGCCCCCGGCGGTTGTCGCGACGGTGAAAAGCTTTTTTCAGGTGGGCGGCATGCGGTGCGCGTCCTGTCAGGCCCATGTGGCAAAGGCCGTGAGGGCGTTGCCCGGAGTCGAGAATGTGGACGTGAACCTTGTTACCGGGCGGATGACCGTGGATCACAGACCCGGTCCGGACATGGCGAAAAGCGTCGTCGACGCGGTGAAGGCCGCCGGATTCACGGCGGAACCCGTCGAGGACGCGCCCGCCCCGGCTCCGGCGAAGCCGTCGCCGTCTTCGGAACCCGGCCCGAAATCCGCCCCGAAGACGATCCCCGATCCCGTGCGCGAACTCTTCCGGCAGGTCCTCTGGTCGTTTCTGCTGATCCTGCCGCTCATGTATTTCGCCATGAGCTCCATGCACGGCTGGCTGAAGGACTACCCGCTGGACGCCGCCTGGCTTCAGCTCGTTTTCGTGATCCCGCTCCTGTACGTGAACCGGGTGTATTTCGTCAGCGGGGCGAAACGTCTCCTGCATCTGTCGCCGAACATGGATTCGCTGGTCGCGCTGGGCTCCGGCGCGAGCGTGCTGTACAGCCTCGTGATGACCGGCGAGATGCTGCTCGGGAAGATGCAGGGGGACGCTGCGCGCGTGACCGAAGCCGCCGGCAACCTCTACTTTGAAACAGCCGGTATGATCCTGCTGCTCGTGACGTTCGGGAAATACCTCGAGGCCCGGGCGAAACGCCGCACGACGGACGCCGTGTCGCGCCTCATGAACCTCTCGCCGAAGACGGCGTGCGTGGTCCGGGGCGAATCCGAGGCCGAGATACCGGCGGACGAACTGGCCGTCGGCGACATCGTGGTCATCCGGCCCGGGTCGTCGATCCCGGCGGACGGCGTGGTCGTGAGCGGCGGCGGCACCGTGGACGAATCGAGCGTGACCGGCGAGAGCGTCCCGGCCGGAAAATCCCCCGGCGACCGCGTGGTGAGCGGGACGATGAACCTGAACGGCTCGTTCCGGTTCCGGGCCGACCGCGTCGGGCGCGACTCCACGCTTTCGCGGATCATTCAGCTGGTCGAAAACGCATCGAATTCGAGCGCCCCGATCTCGCGTTTCGCCGACCGCGTGAGCGGCGTTTTCGTGCCGGTCGTGCTTCTGGCGGCGGTCGCCGCTGGGTGCTTCTGGTTCTTCGCGGGACACCAGACCGTGTTTTTCTCGCTCACGACGGCCATCGCCGTGCTGGTCATCAGCTGTCCGTGCGCGCTCGGACTCGCCACGCCGATCGCCATCATGGTCGGCACCGGCGTCGGGTCGCGTTACGGCGTGCTCTTCAAGAATGCGACGGCGCTGGAGGAACTTCACCGCGTCCGGACCGTGGCGCTGGACAAGACCGGGACCGTGACCGAGGGCCGCCACCGCGTGACCCGCGTGCTGACGTTCGGCCCGGACGGCTCGGAGCCCGCGGACGGCGATACGGCATTCCTGCGCACTGCTGCCGCATTGGAATCGAAGTCGGAACACCCGTTCGCGCGGGCCGTGGCGCAGTACGCCTCGGAACACGGCGCGGACATTTCCGGCGTGGCCGTGGAGGAGTTCGCGGCCGTGCCCGGGATGGGCGTGACCGGCCGGGTCGGCGGCGTGCGGTATCTCTGCGGCAACGCCCGGCTGATGGCGCGGGAGAACATCCCGCTCGCGCCGTTCGAAACGCGCATCCGCGAACTCGAGGAGGGCGGCCACAGCCTGCTCTTCGCGGCGGATTCGGATGCGAAAAAACTCCGCGCCGTGATGGCGCTCCTGGATACCGTGAAGGACGGCAGCGCGGACGCGATCCGCGCGATGAAGTCCCTGGGGATACGGACCGTCCTGCTCACAGGCGACACCGAAAACGCCGCGAAAGCCGCTGCCGCGGAGCTCGGATTCGACCGGATCATCGCCGGAGTCCTGCCGGACGGCAAGGAGGCGTGCATCCGCGATCTTCAGGCGGACGGCGCGAAGATCTGCATGGTCGGCGACGGCATCAACGACGCGGCCGCACTGGCGCGCGCGGACGTGGGGATCGCCATCGGCAGCGGGACCGACGTGGCACTGGAGACGGCGGACGTGGTACTGCTCCGCAACGACCTGCGCGACGTGGTGACGGCGATCCGTCTGAGCCGTGCGGTGATGCGGAACATCCGGCTGAACCTCTTCTGGGCGTTCTTCTACAACGTGCTCGGGATCCCGATCGCCGCGGGGGCGCTGTATCCGGCGTTCGGGTGGAGGCTCTCGCCGATGCTCGGGTCGGCGGCCATGGCGTGCAGTTCGCTCTTCGTGGTCACGAACGCCCTGCGCCTGCGGAAATTCCGCTGACGGGCATCACACTGAGACGCGATAGGTCTTCGGGAGCTTCAGAAGGGCGGAGGTGAGCTCGGTGATTTCCTTCACGAGCTCGGCATACGCCGGATCGTCGCGTGCGATCGTCTTCGCCTGTTCGACCAGCGCGGCGCGTCTGCGCTGGTAATGATCGGTCAGGATGAACCGCATGCTGGAGTTGTAGGTGTTCCGCTGGAACGTCCCGAAAAGTTCCGGGTCGGCCGCGGGGCACGACGGTACCGGCGGCGGATTCTCGGGATGGTTCAGCGCCTCAAGATTCGCTTCACGTTCCATCCTGCGGGCGGATGCGAGGTCGATGGCCTCGACGAGTTTGGTCACGTCCAGCCCCTCCATTTCGAGCGAGGTCAGCACGCCCGCCGGAGCGGATTCCCATTCGCCGTTCATGGCGGCCTGGATCATGGCTTCGGCGGCGCGTCCGGGCACGGAATCCCCGAGCGACTCCGGCGGGAGTTCGTCGGCGGCCTTGCGGGCGTATTCCTCGGAATCCAGGATCAGCATGAGGAGTTCGAAGACGGCGTTTTCGAGCGCGGTGTTGCGCGGCTTCGCCTGGGGCGCGGCTGACGCCTGACGCCGTACGACCGTGCCCGAATGTCGCGCGCCGTCGATCAGGCGGCGTTCCGCGACGCGCTGAATGGAGCTCAGGGGCACGTTCAGCTGTTTGGCGAGCCAGTCGAAATAGAAGTCGCGCGTGACCTCGTTTTCGAGCTGGATCATCCAGTAGATCACGTCGTTTGCGGCGGCGGCGCGGCCCGCCGGGGTGGAGGGATCGACGTTCGACAGGGCGTTTTCGAGCGCGAACTCGAAGAAATCCCTGGCGTTCGCGACCGCGCCGGACAGCGCCTCCGCGCCGAATTTCGACAGCGTCTCGTCGGCATCCTTCGCGCCGGGATAACGCACCACCTTCACCGCGAATCCGAGCGGCAGCAGGATGGCGGCGTCCTTGAAGACGGCTTCGCGCCCGGCGTTGTCGTTGTCCGTGGCGAGGATGGCGGTCGAAGTGTGGCGTTTGAGGATGCCGGCCTGGTCCGCCGTGAACGCGGTACCCTGGGGGGCGACGGCGTTCGTGACCCCTGCGCGGTGCATGGCGATGGCGTCCAGCTGGCCTTCGCAGAGGACCACGGCCCCGGCGTCGCGGATGGCGGTGCGTGCGAAGTTCAGCGCGTAGAGCAGACGGCCCTTGTGGAAGATCGGCGAGTCGGGCGTATTGACGTATTTCCAGCCCTTCGGGTCGGGCTCCACGGACCGCGCGCTGAAGCCCACGATCCGCCCGGATTCGTTCCAGATGGGGAACATCAGGCGGTTGCGGAACCGGTCGTAGATGCGGTCGGGCGTGTCCTCCTTGCTGGAGACGAGGCCGGAGTCGCGCAGTTCGCTGTCGACGTAGCCCTCCTTGTGCGCGAAGTTGATCGCGGCGTCCCAGCTGTCGGGCGAAGCCCCGATGCAGAACTTCTGCGCCACGTCGTCCGGGATGCCGCGCGTGCGGAAATACGTCGCGACCGGGCCGTCGCGGTGTTCGAGCAGGTATTTGCGGTAGAAGACGGCGAGCTTCTCGTGCAGCGTGCAGAGGCGTTCGCGCGTGCCGTATTCGGGTCTGCCGTCAAGATTTTCGCGGCGCGGGCCGCGTCCCCTCGGGGCCTCCTCGGGGATGATGATGCCGTACTTGTGCGCGAGGAGTTCGGCGGCGGAGGTGAAATCGAGGTTCTCCAGCTCCATCACGAACTTGAAGACGTCGCCGCCCTTTCCGCAGCCGAAACACTTGAATATCTGGCGGTCGGGGTTGACGTTGAACGACGGGGTCTTCTCGTGGTGGAACGGGCAGCAGGCCTTCCACATGAGCCCGGCTTTCTTCAGCGTGGGGACGTACGTCTGCACCACGTCCACGATGTCCGCGCGGAGCCGGATCTGATCCAGCACGTCGTCTGGGATGTAGCGGGGCATGGCGGTCGCGTCCTCGTGGGGCCGTTCGGGGGCGGCTCAGCGGATGATTTCGAGACGGGTCTGGACTTCCTTGTATTCGTCGAGCAGTTCGCGCCTGCTGGAGGAGAGCCGGAGGAAGACGTTGTAATACTGCCGGGCCTCCGGGAGGTTGCCGAGGTGGTAGTCCTGGAGGATGGCGAGGTTCAGGTTCAGGTGGGGATTGTCCGCGTCCAGCTGGATGGCGGTGCGGAAGAGCGAGATGGCCTGCTTGGGCTTGTTCTGCAGCACCTTCAGCACGCCGAGCTCGTTGAATACGATCGGCGACTGCGCGAACTGCGGCAGACTGCGGAGGCGGTTGTTCAGCTCGAACGCGTCCTCGGTATTCAGGTGGAGCTTCGCCCGCGCGAGCAGGATCAGCGTGTTCGCGTCGTCGGGACGGAGTTCGAGCGCCCGGGTGAGGGGGCGGATGCTGCTGTCGTATTTCTGCTGGCGGCAGTAAAGCCGTCCGAGGGTGTACTGGGCGATGAAGCAGCCGGTGTCGGCTCCGGCGCGTTCGGCCGCCTCCATGGCGTCCGCCGGGCGGTTGTTGTTTTCCAGCGCGATCGCCAGCAGGACGTTCGCGAGGGTGTTTCCGGGGGCCTTGTCGACGGCGTTGCCCGCCTGGTCGAGCGCGCGGCTCCATTTGCCTTCCTTCGCGGATGCGAGCGATTTGCGCATCCATTCGTCGGCGGTGGGTTCCGGACCGCAGGCGGTGAGCATCAGCGCCGCGCAGACTGCGGCGAGGCAGAATATGTAAAGCGATTTCATGGGCGTCGTCTCCTCTTTGTCGGGCCATACATTAAATGTAGCCCGTTTTTCCGTTTTTTCCAGTTGTTTTCGGGAAAAAATGGAGGAAAAAGAAGGATCGCGGGCGCGATGGGAGAGATGGCCCGATTCCGGGAATGAAAACCGCTCAGATCTGGCCGGAGACGGGCTTGCCGTCCAGCACGTCGCGGATCGCCCGCGTGAGCTTCGGCAGACGGTGCGGCTTCGCGATGAAACCCGCCGCGCCGTTGTCCAGCAGGTCCTGCACGGCTCCCTCCTGCACGAATCCGCTGGAGAGCAGGATCTTCGCCGTCGGGTCGATGGCACGGATCTGGTAGAACGTGCCGTGACCGCCGAGGCGCGGCATGACCATGTCGAGCAGGACCAGGTCGATCTGGCTGGGGTTGTCCCGGTAAATGGAGACCGCGTCCTCGCCGTTTTCCGCGAGCAGGACGGAGTAGCCGAGGTTCTGAAGCGCCTCGATCAGGAAATCCCACACGGTTTCCTGGTCGTCCACGATGAGGAGCGTTTCGTTGCCGCGCGGCAGTGTCTCTGGTTCTGTCATAGGTTTTCCCCGGGATAAAAAAGTTTGCGGTTTATATTATACCTGAAAACACCGAGAAAAACAAGAGCAAAACGTGAAAAAAAGGGAAAAAAACGAGAAAAAAACGCGCGCCGGGCGGATCGGCGGCGGGACGCCGTTCACTTGCGCCAGAAGGACGGCAGGAAGAGCACGAAGATCGTGAAGAGTTCCAGACGGCCGATCAGCATTTCGAACGCGGCGAGGAGTTTCGCCGCCGGGGAGAGCCAGTCGAAATTGCACGCCGGGCCGACCTGAGCGGCTCCGGGGCCGACGTTGCTGAGGCTCGTCACGGAGATCGACAGGGCGGATTCCCAGGAGCAGGCGGGGCAGAAGATGGGGATGAGCAGGGCGAAGAGCAGCGCGGTGGCGATGTAGGCGGTGAAGAACGCGATGGTCTTCTGAATGGCCGGGGCCTTCATGCGGACGTTGTTCAGGTAGACGCTCGTGACGAGCTGCGGGAAGATGCTGTGCTTGATCTCGGTCAGACTCTGCCGCCACACGAGCAGCGCGCGCACGCATTTGAGGCCGCCCGCGGTCGATCCGCCGCAGCCGCCGATCAGGGAGAGCCCGAGCAGCAGGGAGACCGCGATGGACGGCCACAGGCAGTAGTCGCCGATCGTGAATCCGGTGGAGGTCATGAGGGAGGTGGACTGGAAGGCCGCGTCGCGGACGGCGCGTCCGGCTGTTGCGAGGCGTTCCGCGAAGCCGTTGGCGGCGGAGAGGTCGTACACCTGGCCCTGGAGCAGCAGGGAGGCCGCGATGATGCAGGTCACCCCGGCGAGGATGATGGAGTACACGCGGAACTCCTCGTCGCGGAAATAGGACAGGGACCTGCCGGAGAGGAACCGGACGTGCAGGGTGAAATTCGCACCCGAGACGAACATGAAGAAGGTGACGATGAGCGTGATCGGGGTGCTGTTGAACGCGGCGATGCTGTCCTGGCGCGTGCAGAAACCGCCGGTGGAGATGGTCGTGAACGAATTGCAGACCGCCTCGAAGAGGTCCATCCCGGCAAACCGGAGCAGGGGTATCTCCATGAGCGTGATCCCGACGTAGATGAGCCACAGGATCTTCGCGCTGGACGTGATGCGCGGCGCGATCTGCGAGTCGGAGGATTTCAGACCCGGCGTTTCGGCGTTGTACAGCATCTGTCCGCCGCGGTTGAAGAGCGGCAGGATGGCCAGCACGAGCACGATGATCCCCATGCCGCCCAGCCAGGACTCCGTGGCGCGCCAGAAGACCACGCCCTTCGGCAGGCTCTCCACGCCGAACGGCAGTTCCGCGCCGGTCCACAGGTGCAGTCCGGGATGGATGAGCGCAGCTCCGGTGGTGGTGAACCCGGAGAACGATTCGAAGAGCGCGTCGTACCAGTGCATGCCGACCACGAAGAAGAAGGGCAGGGCGCCGATGATGGAGGCCGCCATCCAGCAGAATCCTGCCACGGCGTAGCCTTCGCGGAGTCCGGCGCGGCGGTGTTCCGCGGTTTTCAGGCGGAATACGGAGCAGCCGGCGATCCCGGCGGCCAGCGTGCCGGAGGCGCAGAAGAGCAGCGCGCGGACGTCTTCGACCGCGTCGCCGCAGAGCAGACCCACGCCGCCAGCGAGGATCTCCGCGAACCCGATGGCCGCGGCGATGACGAAGATGAAGAACAGGATGAGCCGGTGATTCATGGTCGGGGCGGATGCTTCTTATTTGGCGGGGAAGAGCTTGTCGAGCGCGCGCATGGTGTCGCGGGTCACGACGGCCACCACGATGTCGCCCTCCAGCAGCACGGTGTCGCCGGCGGGCGCGAAGATCTCGCTGCCGCGGAAGACGAGCGCGAGGATCAGACTGGCCGGGAGCTTGGCCGCGGAGAGGGTCTTGCCGCAGAGGGGCGAGGAATGTGCGATGCGGAATTCGGAGATGGCGGCCTTGAAGCTCTGCAGCTGCACGTCGACGCGCTTGTTGCCGCCCTCGAGCAGTCGGAGCACGGAGTTTGCGGCGACCAGCGTGGCGCTGAACGCGCAGTCGATGGGGCCCATTTCGCGCGCGATGCGGATGTATTCCGGGCGATGGGTCAGGCTCACGACCTTCTTCGCGCCGAGGCGTTTCGCGATGATGCAGGAGAGGATGTTCTCCTCGTCGTCCTGCGTGACGCTCACGAAGACGTCGGCGGCGGAGATGCCCGCGCTGTCCAGCAGCGATTCGTCGGTCGGGTCGCCGTGGAGGACCATCACGTCGGGCGGGACTTCGTCCTGGATCTTCTCCCCGGTCTTCTCGTCCCGCACGATCATGCGGATGCCGAAACCGAGTTCGTGGGCTTTCCGCGCGAGGATCACGCTGGCGGCGTCGTCGCCGGAGATGATGATGCGCGAGGGCGTGCCGGCGTTCTCCGGCGTGGCCCATTTGACGAAGGCGTCGATGTCCTCTTTGCGTCCGGCCACGTACACGCGGTCGCCCGGGATGAGCAGGGTGTCGCCGTGCGGGACGAGCAGCTGGCGGTCGCGGAGGAGTGCGGCGAAGCGTATTTTCCGGAGGAGTTCGGGGCCGGGGATGTCGCGGATTCGGACGCCCTGAAGCACGCTGGAACGCGTGATCTCGAGCACGAGCATGGCGGCGTCCGGGTTGGTGAACGTGATGGATTCGAGCGTGATCGGGTTCGCGAGCACGGCGAGGATCTTGTCGGCGGATTCCTCGGGGGAGGAGAACGTGCGCCAGAGCCCGAACGTGGCGGGGCCGATGGCGTCCTCCTCGGAGAAACACTCGTCGCTGTAGAGACGGCACACGGTGTGTTTCACGCCGAGCTTGTTCGCGATCTGGCAGGCCACGATGTTCGCGGCCTCGTCGCCGCTCACGGCCAGCAGGGCGTCAGCGGTCTCCGCTCCGGCTTCCTTCAGGATCTTGACGCTGGAGCAGCTGCCGGCGATGGTCATGCCGTCGATCTTGCCGGAGATGCGGTCGAGTTCGTCGGTGTCGCTGTCGACGAGGACCACGTCGTGGTCCTCCTCGCTGAGTGCGGAAGCCAGCAGACGGCCGAGTTCCCCGGCTCCGATCACGATGATTTTCATGGATGCGCTGTTCCTATGGCGCCGTCTGGATCAGGCGGCGCTGTTTCAGGTGAAATCGAATTCGGTTTCAAAGAGTTCCGCCAGCTTCAGGCAGAGTTCCTCTTCCTTTTCCCCGGTCACGGAGATCGTGACCTCCTCGCCCTTCTGAAGTCCCATCGTGAGCAGGTCGAGGATGCTGGTGAGCCTGGCGGCTCCGCGGGGGCCGGTGATCGTGATCTCGTGCGCCTTGGCGTAGGGTTCCGCCGCGAACATGATGACGCTGGAGGGACGGCAGTGGATGCCTGCCTTGTTGCGGATGACGGCTTTTTTCTGATACATGCGGATGCTTTCGGGGGTTGTCTGCGCTCAGAACCAGACTGCGCTGTTGATGGCTTTCTGCGTCCAGCTGGACAGGGAGCCGCTTTGATGGTAGTAGTCGTGGCCCCACCCGGCGAGGCGTTCGTCCTCGAAGACGAACGGCGTACATTCGTCCTGGGTGACGAGTCCGTCGTACCATTTGGGATTGGTGTAGTAATACCAGAGGTCGTCCGTGCCGAAAAGCTCCTTTTCGAGCGGGTTTCCGGCGATTTCCCGGACTTGCTCCTTGCTCATGCCCACGCGGATGTCCGCCAGCTTCCCGCGCTGTTCTCGCGCCTGAAAATAGCCGCAGGAAGCGGACAGCGTCGCCGTCAGGACCAATGCCGCGGCAGCCAGTATGTTCCGAATCATTCCCGTTTCCTTTCCAGTTGGTTGCGTTTCCCGCGCGGATTTTCGCAGCGGACTCCTTGCTATAACAATATACAGCAAAAACGCTTTTTTTCAAGCCGAATCGCTCAAAAAGCGTTCCTCCGGCATCCCGAACGGCTCCAGCATGGCGTCCGGGGCGCGGGATTGACAGCATATCTCCTCCCCGGTCCCCGGCAGACGAAACCTCAAACGCCACGCGTGAAGCGCCTGCGTCGGCAGCACCAGCGCCGCCCGGTCGGAATCCGTCATGGCGTCCTCGGTGAAACGCAGAAAGATCGTGTCGTCGGGTCCGTAGAGCTTGTCGCCGAGCAGGGGGAATCCGGTGGAATACAGTGTGGCGCGTATCTGATGAAGCCGTCCGGTATGGGGCCTGCAGGCGACGAGGCTGTACCCGCCGCGGGTCATGATGCGCGTGAACTCGGTGGAACACTCCTCCGCGTCCTCGGTCCCGGGGGCGTCCGCCGTGAAACGCCGTTTCTTCCGCACCTGCGAATCCGGGTCGGACGACAGCCAGCCGTCGCATCGGACCGTCCCCGCCGGGAATTCGCCGAAGACGGCCGCGAGGTACGTTTTCTCCACCTGGCGCGAAGCGAAAAGCGTGCTCAGGACTCCGGCCGTCCCCGGGTCGCGCGCGAGCAGGACCAGCCCGGAGGTCTCCCGGTCGAGGCGGTTCACCACATAGAGCTCGCCGTAACGCTCCTTCATGAGCATCAGGAGCGTATTGCGGAAATAACATCCCGAGGGGTGGACCGGGAGCATGCCGGATTTTGAGACGATCAGGAACTCCGGGCGCTCCAGCACCACCTGGTACGTCGGATCGACCTCCGGCTCCCCGATCCCCTCCACGTCGAACACGATCACGTCGCCCGCGTGGAGTTTGCGCGACGCTCTGACCCGGATGCCGTTGACCGTGATCCTCCCCTCGCGGACGATGTTCTGCCACCCGGTCCGGGACTGGTAGGTGAACCGCGCGGTGAGGAAGTGGTCGAGCCGTACTCCTTCGAGTTCGGGTCCTGCGATGGTCTGGATGGTTCGTTCGGGCATTTTCGAAAAAAAAAGAGGTTTTTTAGGGGTCGCGAGATAGCTTTTTTCGTATCTTATGCTATAATATAACACCGCCTCTATTTTTTCAAAGCGCAAGAGACCGTAAAATGTTTGAAAATCTTTCCGACAAGTTCCAGGACGTCTTCCGCCGGCTTCGCGGCCAGACGACCATATCCGAATCCAATATCGCGGAATCCATGCAGGAAGTCCGCGACGCCCTGATCGA
The DNA here is from genome assembly GCA_017540385.1 of Lentisphaeria bacterium. Taxonomy (GTDB): domain Bacteria; phylum Verrucomicrobiota; class Lentisphaeria; order Victivallales; family UBA1829; genus UBA1732. The sequence goes on along the minus strand of JAFYBD010000310.1, from coordinate 6,228 downwards.
CGCCGACGTGAACATCGAGGTCGCCGACGGCTTCGTGAACGAGGTCCGCCAGGCCTGCCTCGGCGAATCCGTCGTCCGCAGCGTCACCCCCGGCCAGCAGGCCGTGAAGATCGTGCACGACAAACTCGTCGAACTCATGGGCTCCGCCGAGGCGGAACTCAATACCGGCGCGCATCCGAACGTGATCCTGATGGTCGGTCTGCACGGCTCCGGCAAGACCACGACCAGCGCCAAACTCGCACGCCATCTGAAGGGCAAGGGCAAAAAGGTCCTGCTCGCGGCCTGCGACGTGTACCGTCCCGCCGCCGTCGAACAGCTGAAAGTCCTCGGCGAAGAGGTCGGCGTGCCGGTCTACGCGGAGGAAGGCGTGGGCGACGTCCCCGGGATCGCGCTGCGCGCCCTCGAACGCGCCCGCTCCGAGAACGACGATTTCCTGATCGTCGACACGGCCGGCCGGCTCCAGATCGACGCCGACATGGTGCAGGAGCTGGTGATGGTCTCCAACCTCACGCAGGCCGGGGAAATCCTCCTCGTCGCCGACGCCGCGCTCGGTCAGCAGGCCGTCTCCGTGGCGACGCATTTCAACGACGCGCTCCACCTGACCGGCATCGTGCTCACCAAGCTCGACGGTGACGCACGCGGCGGCGCGGCGCTCTCCATCCGCAAAGTCACGGGCTGCCCGGTCAAGTTCACCGGTTCCGGCGAGAAAATGGAGGACCTCGACGTCTTCCACCCCGACCGCATGGCGTCCCGCATCCTCGGCATGGGCGACGTGGTGTCGCTCGTGGAACGCGCCGTGGAGAAGATCGACCAGGAGGAAGCGGCGAAGTTCGAGGAGAAGATCCGCAAGAACACGTTCGACTTCGACGATTTCCTGGGGCAGCTGCGGCAGATGACGCGCCTGGGCGGTCTCGAAACCATCCTGAAATTCCTCCCCGGCGGCGACAAGCTCTCCGGCGTCGCCGAGCTCGCCCCGTCCAAGTTCGCAGGCATGGAGGCCATCATCTGCTCCATGACCAAATACGAGCGCGCCAACGCCGAACAGATCGACATGCCCCGCCGCAGACGCATCGCGAAGGGCTCCGGCCGCTCCGTCGACGAAGTCTCCCAGCTCATCAAGCAGTTCCTCCTCATGAAGAAAGTCATGAAGAACAACAGTCTCCTCGACCGCATGGCCGGGGGCATGAGGGGCGGATTCGGCGGCATGGGCGGCATGGGCGGATTCGGCGGCATGGGCGGATTCGGCGGCATGGGCGGTTTCCGTATGCGCGGCAGCAATTACACCCCGCCGAAGAAGAAACGCCGCAAGAAATGACCGGTCACGGCAGGAGACAGCGATCATGAGTCACAAACAACCACTCGTCTGGATCATGGCCGGGGAATCCTCCGGCGACCTGTACGGCGCGCGTATCGCCCAGGAAGTGAAGAAGCAGCGCCCCGACGCGGTCGTCCGCGGCATGGGCGGCCACCGCATGCGCGACGCCGGAGTCGACCTCTTCATCGACTCCTCCGAACTCGGCGTGGTCGGCCTCATCGAGGTCTTCGCGCACATCGGCACGTTCATCCGCATCTTCTTCCTCTGCATCCGCCTGGCGAAGAAGACGCGCCCGGACGTGGTGATGGTCATCGACAATCCCGGGTTCAACATCCGCCTGGCGAAACGACTCTGGAAGCTCGGGATCCCCGTGGTGTGGTTCGTCAGTCCGCAGGTCTGGGCGTGGCGCAAGGCCAACATCCCGCGCATTGCGCGTTACTGCCGCAAGCTCATCGTGATCTTCCCCTTCGAAACCGAGGTCTGGGCCGGGTCCGGCCTGGAGACGCATTTCGACGGGCATCCGCTGATCGAGATCGTCCGGGAGCGCACCGACCCCGCGCTGAAACGCGACCCGAACCACGTGCTCATCCTGCCGGGGAGCCGGGCACACGAGACGTCCCAGCTGCTGGGACCCTTCCTGGAGACCGTGCTCATCCTCCACAAACGCCGCCCCGAGCTGTATTTTACCATTTCTCTCCAGCGCGAGCAAACCTACCGCGACGTCGTCGCCGGGCTGGATCGGTTCACGCGCCGGCATCCCGAGATGAAGGACGTGCGGATCGACGTTCAGATGGGCGACACGCCCCGCGCGATCCAGGTGTGCAGCGCCGGGTTGGCCGCGTCCGGCACGGTCACGGTGGAGTGCGCCATCGCCGGTCTGCCGCTCGTCGTGGCCTACCGGTTGAACACCATCACGTTCCTCTTCGCGCTGCTGATCGTGCGGAAACTCTTCCGCGACGCGTTCACGATGGTGAACATCATCCTGAACCGGAAGACGTTCGAGGAATTTCTCCAGCATCATGTGAAGCCGAAAAACATGGCCGATGCGCTCGAACGCATCCTGCCGGGCGGCCCGAGATGCGCCGAAGTCGAGCACGACATGGAGGAACTCCGCCGGATGCTCGCGCCGGGTTCAGAGCGCGCGACGGCTACCGCCGCCAGACGCCTGCTCGCCACGATCGAGTGAGGTCTGTTCTCCTCGATTTCCGGTCCCGGAAGCCTGCTCGCCCCGATTGGGCGACGGCTGCTGTCTCTGCTGATTTCCGGGCGGATTGCCGCCGTTGCCGGTTCCGCCGGGCGATTGCTCGCGGCGGAAGAAGATGTTCTGCTGTCTCTGCTGATTTCCGGACGCCTGCTCGCCGCGTTTTCCATTCCCGGCCGCTCTCGGCCCGGCCGGATTCGCCCCGCCCGGCCGGTTGATCCATCCGGGCCTCTGCGCGGCCCGCGCTTCGGCGGGCGGACCGGCGTTTCTGCCGCGGTTCCGCATCAGGAGCGTTCTGACCGGCCGCACCTGGACTCCCGCCCGGGACGACAGCTGGAGCAGTTTCTCCTGAAACTCCCCGAGGCGTTCCCCGCGGTAGTCGTTGAGCTCGCTCGAAATCTTCTCCGCGAGTTCCTGGAACGGCTGGAGCCGCGACGCGGTCATCTGCGCCAGCTGACCCAGCTGGATCGACAACAGGCTTTCCTTCACCGTGTCAGGCGCGTCCGGGCTCCGGTACAGGATCTCGAGCATGCCCTGCAAACGCGCCTCCTCCTTCCGGGCCGACGCCTGATCGTTGTTCCGCCGCAGCAATGCGATGTACGCGGTCCGCATATCGACCACGGAGGTCGCGACTTCGGGCGTGTTCGGGTACTGCGCGAGCAGCCGGTCGGACAGCGCGAGGGCCTGCTCCAGGGCGTTCCGGTCCTGCGGGCGGATGCGTTCCTGCGCGTGCAGCCGCCGGTTCATGAGGTCGACCGTGGAGAGCGCGTATTCCATGTGGCCGGGATGTTCTTCGGCGAGTTTGAGCAGCAGCGCCGCGGCGTTCGGTTCCACCCCGTCGACGTGTTCGCCCTCGGCCAGCTCCGGCCGGTTTTCGAGCAGCAGGGCGTACTGGTATCGGTACTCCGGGTCGCCCGGGTCCTGCCGCAGGAGCGAGAGGATCAGCGCGAAGGCGTCCTCGTACTGGCCGAGGGACTGGAGCGCGTCCACCGCTTCGCAGGAATCGGGGAAGAGGTCGATCACCTGGCGCGCGGTCTCGTCGGCCTGCGCCGTCTTGCCCTGCAGCCTGAGCGCGGACGCGAGCTGGGTCAAAGCCCCGGGATCGGACTCGAGTTCCCAGACGCGCCGGAACGCGTTCTCCGCGAGCGGGTAGTTGCCGGAGCGCATGGCGGCCGTCCCGATGATCCGGTTTACGGCGGCGATGCGCGACTGGGGGCTTTCGCCCTGCATGGCGATCTCCTGGTAATACGGCATCAGGCGCGAGAGCAGTTCGCTCCCGCTGGAGGTCGGCGCGCGGTGTTCGATGTGCGCGAAGATGTCCGACAGCGCCGCGTTGGCCGCCGCGGCGTTCTTCTCCGCGAGCTTCAGCGCCGCATTGGTCCTGAAGTACCCGACCGTCACGGCTACGGCGAACGCCCCGGCAGCGAGGTTCGCGAACGTGCTCAACGCGGCTTCGGCGGGCTTGCGTTTCGCCCACAGGCGGAAACGCCGGATCGGCGACGGCGGGGCGGCCGTGACCGGTTCGTGCCGCAGGAAATGCTCCAGGTCGGCCGCGGCCTCCTCCATGCCCGGATAACGGTTCGCCGGGTCGAACGCCGTGCAGCGGTTGATGATGGCGGCGAGCTCGCGATCAGGACATTTCAAGGGGGGCAGGGGGCCGGACGAGATGCGCGCGGTGAGTTTGTCCGGATCCTTCTCCGCGAGGACGGGCGCGTGGGAGACGAGTTCGTACAGCGTCACGCCGAACGAATACTGGTCGCCCGCGTAGGAATTGACGCCTTTCGAGAGGCGTTCCGGGGCCATGTAGCGGAGCGTGCCGATTCTCCGTCCGGCGGAATCCGACCTGCCGGCAGCGTCCTCCAGCACGAACGCCAGCCCGAAGTCGCCGATATGGACGTCTCCCTGGGCGTCGAGCAGCAGGTTCGCGGGCTTCACGTCCCGGTGCAATACATGGCAGCTGTGGGCGTAGGCGAGTGCCCGGGCGGCCTGAAGCCCCAGTCGGGCGATCTCGCGGGGGTTGTCGATTCTGCATCGGTCGAGCCCTTTGCCGTCGATGAGCTCCATGGCGTAATAGCAGCGCTCGGCGCAGACGCCCGCGTTCAGGATCTGCACGATGTTCGGGTGGTGGAGCATCGCGATCACGCGCGCCTCGTTCTCGAACTGGTCGCGCTGGGCGGGGTCGGCGGTCAGGCGCGGCGAAAGGAGCTTCACGGCCACTTTCCGGTCCAGCGAAATCTGCGTGGCCTCGAAGACTTCGCCCATGCCGCCGGCTCCGATCCGCCGGATCAGACGGTAATCCGACCCGCTCATGTCGGGGAATTCGTCCCGGGAAACGGCCTGTTTCCGCGCGGTGGCGGTCTCCGTGGCGCAGTCCTCCATCCGCACCATCAGCGGCAGGAGGTCGCGGAGCCTGTCGGCGTATTCGGGGTGAAGCCCGGCGTACTCCTCGATCCCGGGGGCGCTTCCGTCGCGGAGGGCGTCCAGGTAGGTTTCGACCAGGTCTTCGAATGTCGTGTCGTCGTTCACGGCTGAAATTCCGTATATTCCATCAGCAGTTTTCTGAGGCGTTCAAGCGCCCGGACGTACCGGATGCTCGCATTTTTCTGCGTCAATTGGAGCGCTTCCGCACATTCCGAGTTCGTCATGCCGTCGAAATGCCGCAGCTCCAGGATCACGCGATCGTGTTCGGGCAGGGACTCCAATGCCTTGCGGAGCAGTTCGTAACGGTCCTCCCGGGCGATCCGGGTGAGGGGGCCGGTCACGGTGTCCGCGAACATGTCCCAGTTCAGCGCGGGCGAAGCCGTGGTGGCGCCGTCGTCGACCTCGCGTTCCTTGTACGCGTCGCGTTTGCCGCTCTGCAAATGCTTGCGCTCCAGCGACGTGATGGTCTGGAAGAGGATCGTCCGCAGTTTGTAGTACAGCGGTATCTCGGGACGGTTCCGCAGAAAATCCATCCTCCGGCACGCGGAGGAAAGCGTCTCCTGCACCACGTCCTCGGGCGAAACGCGTTTCGCCAGGATCGGATTCAGGTTGCGCCGCGCGAGGCTCAGCAGGCGGTCGCGGTGTTCCCATAATTGGGAATCGCGTGCGGCCGGATCGTCGGATGCGGGAGTGTCCATGGCAGGGAAATCCAGTAGTGTTGCTGCGGGTGTAAATGCTGAATTTTCCTTACTATAGACGCGTTTTGGCGAAAAGTCAAACGAAAAACTCCCGGACCTGTTCGATTCGGGAGTGTTCCGGCGTTTGAGACGGGAGAATTAACGTCTTCCGCGGCCCCGGGCGACTGGTCCGGCGTTTCTCATGCCGCGCTGGAAGCCCTGCTGAGGTCCGCTTTGGAAGCCCTGCTGAGGCCCGCGTTGGAAGCCCTGCTGAGGCCCGCGTTGGAAGCCCTGCTGAGGTCCGCGCTGGAAGCCCTGCTGAGGTCCGCGCTGGAAGCCCTGCTGAGGTCCGCGTTGAAGCCCGTTCTTCGGACCGTTCTTGGGTCCTTTCTGAAGCCCGTTCTTCGGCCCGTTCTTGGGTCCTTTCTGAAGTCCGTTTTTCGGACCGTTCTTGGGTCCTTTCTGAAGTCCGTTTTTCGGACCGTTCTTGGGTCCTTTCTGAAGTCCGTTTTTCGGACCGTTCTTGGGGCCTTTCTGAAGTCCGTTTTTCGGACCCTGCGGCAACCCGTTCTGAAGTCCCTGTCTCGGCCCCTGAGGGAGAGGTCCGTTCGGAG